>JAFRNO010000582.1 GCA_017430155.1 Kiritimatiellia bacterium
ACGACCACGGTCCAGCCGGTCCAGCAGGTCACGACCACCACTGTCGTCCCTGCGGCGCCGGTGGTGGCCCCCGCCCCGGTTGTGGTCGTCCCTCGGGGCTACCAGACCTGCCCCCGCTGCGGCGGTCGCGGCAAGGAAGAGCACGCGATGGGCTTCAAGGTGAAGCGCTGCAAGCTCTGCGGCGGAAAGGGCTATCTGCCGCCTCCGCCCCCGCCGACGGTGCACCACCACCACCACAGGTACTGAGTCGGGCAGAGGGTCCGTTCTCCCGAAAAACGCGCCTGCGGGAAATCTCCCGCGGGCGTCCGTTTTTTGCTATAATACTCACTCCATTTCAAACAGAATATTTGAGGATCCTTCGGTTCATGGCAGCATCGAACTACGACGACAAGAACATCACGACCCTCGACTGGGTCGAGCACATCCGCAAGCGCCCCGGCATGTACATCGGGGACATCGGCAACGGCAGCGGCTACCACGACTGCGTCTACATCCTCATGAAGGAGGTGATCGACAACGCCGTGGACGAGTTCGTGATGGGCTTCGGCCGGCAGGTGGACGTGACTGTCAACTTCGAGACGGGCGAGACGACCGTCCGCGACTACGGCCGCGGCATCCCGCTCGGCAAGGTCGTGGAGTGCGTGAGCGAGATGAACACGGGCGGCAAGTTCGACTCTGACGCCTTCCAGTTCTCCGCCGGCATGAACGGCGTGGGCACGAAGGCCGTCAACGCCCTCTCGAGCGAGTTCGAGGTGCGCGCGTTCCGCGAGGGCGAGTTCTCCGAGGCGTTCTTCCGCGAGGGGAAGCTCGTCTCCAAGAAGCGCGGGAAGTGCAAGGAACCGGGCGTGCGCAACGGCACCTACGTGCGCTACGTGCCGGACGCGAACGTGCTCCGCAAGTTCAAGGTCCGCGAGGAGTACGTCGAGCGCCGCATGAAGATGTACTGCTACGTGAACGCCGGCCTCACGATCAACCTCAACGGCAAGAAGATCCAGTCCTCCGCCGGCCTCGCCGACCTCATCGCCGACGAGGCGCAGTTCGAGAAGCTCTACCAGCCGTTCCACTACCGCACGAAGATGATGGAGATCATCTTCACCCACACGAACCGCTTCTCCGAGGAGTACTACACGTTCGTGAACGGACAGTACACCACCGAGGGCGGCACCCACCTCACCGCCTTCAAGGAGGCCCTCACCAAGGCGGTCAACGACTACGACCCCAAGAAGAAGTTCGACGGCGACGACGTGCGCGAGGGCCTGCTCGGATGCGTGGCGATCCGCATGAAGGACCCCGTGTTCGACGGGCAGACGAAGACGAAGCTCGGCAACGGCGAGCTCCGCAGCGAGTTCGTGGCGCAGATGAAGAAGGCCATCGAGGAGATGCTCCACCGCGCCCCCGCCGAGACCGACAAGCTCATCGCCAAGATCGAGGAGACCACGAAGCTCCGCAGCCAGCTCAACACGATCAAGAAGCAGAGCCGCGAGCGTGCGGCCGCCGTCTCCGTGCGCGTGCCGCAGCTCAAGGACTGCAAGGAGCACCTGCGCCTCGACAAGAAGGGCGACAAGAAGGGCTGGGGCGAGGACACGATGATCTTCCTCACCGAGGGCAAGTCCGCCGGCGGCACGCTCGGCACGGCGCGCGACGCCGTGAAGCAGGCCGTGTTCTGCCTCCGCGGCAAGCCCCTCAACACCTGCGGCGAGAACCGCGACATGCTCTACCGCAACGAGGAGTTCTACAACCTCATCAAGACGCTCGACGTGGAGGACTCCGTGGAGCGCCTCCGCTACGGCAAGATCATCTTCGCCACCGACGCCGACGTGGACGGGCTCCACATCCGCAACCTGCTCATCACCTTCTTCATGCGCTTCTACAAGCAGCTCGTCACCGACGGCCGCGTGTTCGTGCTCGAGACGCCCCTCTTCCGCGTGCGCAACAAGAAGGAGCAGCACTACTGCTTCACCGAGGAGGAGCGCGTGAAGGCCATCGCCAAGTGCGGGCAGGGCTGCGAGATCACCCGCTTCAAGGGCCTCGGCGAGCTGAACGCCAAGGAGTTCAAGGAGTTCATCGGCCCCGACATGCGCCTCACGCCCGTCTCCTGCCTCGACGACACCGACATCGACAAGACGATCAAGTTCTACATGGGCGCCAACACGCCCGACCGCAAGGACTACATCATGGACAACCTCGTCTGCGACTCCAGCGAATTCTAAAAGGAAATGGTCAAGGTTCTTAGCCCTCCATGCACTCCTTTTGCCCATCCGCACACAAACTGACTGGCAACCAAACTGATTGGAAGTGAGGAAGATTTGGGCTCATGGATCTGGCAAAGTGACAGGGGGTAATGACGGAGAGAGGTAAAGACACGAAGAAGCGCGTGGTAATCGCGTTGCAGATGGCGGGCAAACCTGGACAACGGAAAATGTCTGGCATACTCGACTACCTTGCCGAAAAGGATTTGCGGTGGGAAATCCGCTTCGTGAGGCATCGTGAGGATTTCTCGCCTGATTTCATCCGTGCCCTCGCCTCAAATCCGGTAGACGGCATTCTCTACTCATTCGACACCGTGCCGACCGTCGAGGCGGAGTTGGCGAAGATTGACATGCCTACTGTCGGATTGGACGTGTTCGACCAGTCGCCGTTATGCGGACGTACGCGGAATCTGGCGCTTGTGACCGGCGATTGTACGGCAGTGGGCCGGGCGGCGGCAGATTTGCTACTGGATTCGGGCACCTTGCGCCGTTTCGCATTTGTACCGGACATGCATCACCGCACCTGGGGAAAACTCAGGGGGCGGGCATTCCTGGATCATCTGAAGGTGCATGGCTTTTCGGCGGACACCTATCGTCGCCCACGCGGTGCCGCAAACGATGTCGCCGAGTTGGCGACATGGCTGAAGGAACGTCCCAAGCCCTGCGGCGTGTTCGTTGCGTTCGACGACCGGGCACTGGACGTGATGGAAGCCTGCCGCATGGCCGGAATCCACGTACCGCATGATGTTGCCGTCATCAGCGTGGACAACGACGAGATGCTGTGCGAACATACGGTTCCCGCGTTGACGAGCATCCAGCCCGACCATCTGGCGATGGGACGGCGTGCGGCGGAACTGCTGTGCGGGATGATGGAGGGGCATGCCACAACCACGGTTCACCGCGAAAGCTGCGGCATCCGGCAGGTGGCGGTGCGTGAATCGACGCCGAAGGTCTCGAACGCCGGCCGCCTCGTGCAGCGGGCTGTCGCCTATATTCAGTCTCATGCGACGAAGGGGATTGGCGTCAGGGATGTGGTCGCGCACCTCAAGTGTTCGCGCCGACTGGCCGATCTCCGCTTTCGCGAACTGCAGGGGATGTCCATCCTCGAGACCATCCGCAAGGTCCAGATGGACGAGGTGTGCCGTCTCCTGCGCACGACAAATCTCTCTGTCGCCGCCATTGCCGCTCAGACGGGCTTTGCCAGCGCGAAACACCTCCCCGAGCGATTCAAGGCCGCTTTCGGCTGTTCGATGGGCGCGTATAGAACCTGACTATAATTGCCTAATATTGGGTTATTTTTTGCCTGTGGTAGGGTTGCGTCTCAACGATCGTCTGGTGTATAATCTTCGCAAAGGGCAAAAAGATTATGTTTAATCAGATTGCGATTACTTCGACACGCAGACACTTCCTAGGAGGTGTCTTTGCGGTGGTGGCGGCAGATGGGTTGCACGCAAAAGGAAACGCGCAGGACTGGACGCCGGCGGATCGGTGGCGCGGTTTCAACCTGCTTGGCATGTTCCGTTGCCCGACGACCGGATTGAAGCCCGATCCCCGCGTTGACGGGCATTTCGTGGAATGGGAGTTTCAAGCGCTGCATGACTGGGGGTTCAACTTCGCGCGGCTTCCCCTCGACTACCGCATTCTAATCGCGGGGGATAGCTGGACGAATCTGAGCGAGCAGAAAATGAAACACCTTGACGACGCAGTCCGGTGGGGACGCCAGTACGGCATCCACGTGCAGATCGCGCTACATCGGATTCCCGGCTACTGCATTCTCGACCAGACGGAGGCTTTTCCGCTCGGCACGAGCGCGGTGGCGCAGAAGGCGGCCTGTGCGCTATGGGCGGCGTTCGCGAAAAGGTGGAAGGGCGTTCCCAACGAAGTCCTCTCCTTCAACCTCTTCAACGAGCCGACGCGTCACACGGCGGGGAAGAACTATCTGCCGCTCTGCCGCAAGCTCATCGACGCGATACGGAACGAGGACGCCGCGCGCTTCATCATGGTGGACGGAAACTACTGCGCGGGAGTTCCCGTTCCGGAGCTGTACAAGGTTCCATCCGTGGGACAGGCGTTCCGGGGCTACACGCCTCACGCCATCACGCACTACGGAACGGACTACATCAGTGGTATCCCAAAAACGCCGCCCACATGGCCGCTTGCGCCGGGCTACGCCTCGGGTGGGCTGCGCGCATCGCCAGAGTCTTCTGTCGCTCAATACCAAGGCGCGCTTGACGCGGGCGAATTCTGCATGGTCGGCGAGTTCGGATGCTGCAGCACGACACCGCATGCCACGGCGCTCGCATGGATGGAGCATTGCCTCAAGCTCTGGAAGGCCAAGGGACTCGGATGGGCGCTGTGGAATCTACGGGGACGTTTCGGGATCCTTGATTCGGGCCGTGAGGACGTCGCCTACGATGACTTCCGTGGCCACAAGCTCGACCGTAAGATGCTGGAACTGCTTCGGAGGTATTGATGCCCTCCGTATCGTCTATCCATGGCAAGGTTTCATTAAGCAACAGGAGTAAGGACATGAAAGAGGAAGTGATCGTTGGCGGATCAAATGCCGTGGATGGCGGTAGCGGACTCAGCGACAAGCTGAAGTGGTTCTTGGCCTCCCGCCGTGTTCTTGTTGCCGCCGTGTCGTTTTCCTGCTTTGGCGTGACAGCGAGTTCGACGCAGGAGGAGGGGACGACCGCTACCGACAAGACGATGAACTGGTGCGGCTGGCGCACCAATACTACGTATTCCACGAGCTCCGCCACGGGACGGGACTTCACGACCTGGCACAACTGGTTCGACAATGGTAACGCGCTCAACACCGTGAACGGTTATTGGTGGAATGAAAAAAACATGACGTCCTCGGTTGGCAGTTGGGTTGACCCCGGCACATACGGCAAAAACATACTGGTACAGTGGAATCAAGGGGGTCGTGCCTACGTGGACACGTGCATCACGAACGTCGCCGAGATACGCCTCGGCATTTCGCAAACCTATCCGTCCGTCCTGCGCATCGACGAGGGGGGGAGCATCTCCAACGTGAACATCATGGTCGGCGGTGCCCGGTTTCGCAACGGGGGTAGCCTAACTGGCAGAAACGCCAGGCTGCACATTAACGGCGGCGACGTCACCGTGGGCCGTAACGTCGTTGGCGACCTCAGCTACACGGGACTCAACATCGCGTATGGCGCCGCGAATGACAACGCCGAGGGTGGCGTATTCATGACGGATGGGAATCTCGTGGTGGATAGGAGGTTCTCCATCGCATCGATGGCCGTCGGTAACACCGGCTATTTCGCGCTCACGAACGGCAATGTGCGCAGCAGGGTGACGGTCTATGCGGGTCCGTTCACCACTAACAGTTCTGCGTCTGGCACGGCGCGCATCATTCAGGCGGGCGGAAAGTGGATAGCCGATGCCAACGTCTCCATCCGTCGGAATGCGACATACGAGCTTGACGGCGGCGAGCTGGACGTTCCCGTTCTGAGCGTCATTCGCGGTGGAACGGTGAAGATGACCGGAGGAAAGATAACCGGCGGCATGACCTTATACTGGTCAGGTGGAGATGCGGGCATAACCAACACCTTCTACCTTTCCGGCGGTACGCTCTGCGTCACCAACACGAAAGTGGATTCGCAGTCCACGTCCGGCTGGTTCGCTTCGAGCGATAACGCGCGTTTTGTCCAGACCGGAGGAGTTCACACGAACACGCACCTCTGGGGGGGAGAAAGCGGGCGTTCCCGCTACGAAATCTCCGGCGGCGAGTTCTGTGCGACTAGAACCTGGCTTGGCGGCAACTACCCGTTCTTCTTCCGCATTCAGGGCACGCCCAGGGTGTCCACGGGAGCCTGGGCGTCGAACGGCAATGCTTCCAATCCGACGAACTGCCTCATCGAGCATGTCATCGCGGATGGCTCGCTCGCGCCAATTGAAGTTCGCCGTCAGGAGTACAACTTTGCGCATGGGCATCAGCGCATCCGGCCGCTTGGCGGTGTGCAGATCGTCGCGACCAACTTCTTTCCGCTCTTCCGCTTCAACAGAGGCGGCATGGCGAGCAATCGCGTGTTGAAGAAAAGAACCGCGGGAACCAACGATGGGAAGCTTCCCATGTGGGGAACGTGGCCGGATGCGGCGCTTTGGACGCTTGATCAGTTCAACACCACTCTTCCAGCTTGGCGTGACGTTAAAACGGTATCTGCGGCGGCCGCGATCTTGAATGAGGCCGATGCCGGAACGTATTACGACACAGGCGTGACGCTCAGCGGGGCGGCGTTGAAAGGCGTGTTGTCACGCAACGGCAAGGCAGTTGAGTTTGAGGCGGCGTCGATGGGGTACCTTGTTTGGCCGAATGCCGGCACAAATGGGGTGAAAGGGGTGAATGTTGCCATGCGTATCGCCGCGCCGCATGGCGGGACGCTCGTCTCCGCGCTCGGCAAGGTGTGCGATGGACTCACGGAGGCAGGCTTTGCGGATGTCACCTCGGACGCTTCGGCGGAGTACAACGTGACGTTCACCGTCCCGATTGCTAAAGTGCCGAACAGGAATCCCGACGGGCGGCTGCTTTTCGACTTCACCGAGACGCCTGTTCCGGCAGGTGGGCTGACGAGGGAATATCCGATGCAGCACCTTCCCGCCGTGACGAACGCGCTCGTTTCAGGTGTCGCGTGCAGGTACGATGGCGGTCCGGGCTTTGTCATAGGCATACGCTGACAGTTGTTGCGAGGCGGTGGATCACCGCTGGCTTAGAGGAGATTTGCCCATGAAGGCAATCCGAATACTTGCTTTTGCCACAATGGTTACGGCGTTCGTTCCGTCGCCACTCTCCTGCGCCGCAGGGGACGTCGACTGGATTTCCGCGGAACTGTCGAAGCCTGTCCTGGGCGCGGACGCGGGACGGTCGTCGTGGCGTGCGATTTTTGCGGAGGTCGAGCGGACGGATGCCGCGTGTGATGCGGCCTGGCGGCGGATGAAAACGCACGAGGAGCTGCAGCGGTACGGAAAGGAGCTGCGCAGCCGCATGATTCGCGCCATGGGCGGTTTTCCGTCCGAGCGCTGTCCGCTGAACGCGCGCACGGTTGCCGTCCGAAAGCGCGACGGCTACACGGTGGAGAACGTCCTGTTCGAGAGCTGGCCCGGCGTTCATGTCTCCGCCAACCTCTATCTGCCAGACGCCACGCGCTTCCCGCCGCCGCATCCCTGCGTGCTGATCGCGTGCGGACACAGCGGCGCGGGGAAGTCCGCCCCCAACTACGGCAGGGGCGGGGTGATGTCCGCCCGTGCCGGCGTCGCGGCGTTGGCGGTCGATCCGTTCGCGCAGGGCGAACGCGTCCAGGAGCGCGGGAAGAATCCCGTGGTCAACTGGGAGGAGCACAACCGCATCGGCTCGCTGGCAATCCTTCTTGGCGGCGGGTTCCCGCGCTTCCGCGTGTGGGACGCGATGCGCGCGCTGGACTATCTTGAGACGCGTCCTGACATCGACGCCAAGGCGCTAGGCTGCATGGGGAATTCGGGCGGCGGAAACGTCACGGCCTTTCTGCAGGCGGTTGATCTCCGGCTCGCGGCGACGGCACCTGCCGGATATGTCTGTTCCTTTTCCCGTGCGGCCGAGAAGGCGACGATCGGTCCGGGGGACGCATGCCAGAACATATACGGACAGCTGTCGTTTGGGTTGAACCACGCGTCATTCTGTCTTATGTCCGCGCCACTGCCTGTGCGCGTGCAGGCCTATCACGGTGACCTCGTATTCCCATTCGATGGCACTCGGCACACAGTCGAACTTGTCGAAGGCGTGATGAGTCGACTCGGCTGGGGCGATCGCTTTGGCATGACGGACATGGAGGGTGGCCACTCTTGGTACGAGGGAAGCCGTGCGTCTTCCATTGACTGGATGAAACGCTGGCTCTGCGGGGACGCCGCCGCGCTTGCGCGGACGACGGAGGAGTACCGTATGCTTAGCAAAGACTTCGTCGGCAAGGCGTCAGACTGCGGGCCGGGCGATCCGGGAGGTCTCTCGTGCAGAGGCGGAGGCGTGTTGTCGTTGCCAGACGAGCGCACGGTGTATGACATCATGCGTGATGACCTGAAGACGGCGATTTCCGCGCGGAAGGGCGCGGTCAAGCAAGCCGACCTGCGGCACATAGCCGGCATAGCCGAGCAAGGTGCAGTGCCGCTCAAGCGCATTGAGATTTCGGATGTGGCGTGCGGCGACGTGAGGGTCGTCCGTGAGGCGTATGTAAGACCGGACGGACTGAAACTACCTGCTGTTGCGTTCATCCCTTCCAAGGCGTCGGGTACGCCGGTAATTGCCTTGAGCGCCGTCTCCCGCCGAAAATGCGCGGATGCCATCGCGAAACTCGTTGCGTCAGGACGCCCCGTGATTTCCATCGACCTGACCGGGGCTGGCGAAATTGCGTTGTCCGGAAGGATAAACGGGGGAAACTATTACGGACGCAAGGGGCGGGACGAGGAGCTTGCCGTGCTACTTTATGCGCTTGGCAAGTCGCTTGTGGGGCGTCGGGCAAGTGAACTTCAGGAAGTGGCGCTGGATCTGAA
>JAFRNO010000583.1 GCA_017430155.1 Kiritimatiellia bacterium
ACGACGTCGTGGCAGCCGCCCTCGTTCACCACCGTGACCGTCTTGGCGAGTTCAATGGACTTGAACATCTCGCCGGGGTTGCACGCGCATTTCATCACCACGCGCCCTTCCACGGGATCGTACCAGTAGTCGAACTCGTCCTTGATTTCGTATGGACCCCAGAGTCTCTTGACGCCCCACTTCTCACCGTGGTTGAGGATCACGATGCCCACGTCGCGCGGGATAAAGCTGCGTTCGTCAACCGTCGCCTCCACCAGGCCGAGCACCTGGATGTCGAGCGAACAGTCGGGCGGCATCACGTCGCCGATGCTGAAGTGCAGGGAGCCGTCGCCGCCAGGGCCGGCCATCACCACGTCGACCTCCTGCCATTGGGACGTCAGCGGCGACGAACTGATCTTCGGAATGCCGCCGGACAGACGGCCGGGAAACGGCTTCGCGTACTTCGTGAATGAGACCGAGCCGATCATGAACGGCTTGCTCGCGCGCATCCGCAGCTTCAGGACGGCGCACGGGGGCAGGTTCTTCACCTCGGGTCCCCACAGCTGGATGGAACTGCGCTTCAGCACCTTGCGGTAGCCCGACGCGTCGGGACGCTTCGTACACGTCGCGCGCACGAAGGTCTCGCCGTTCTCCGTGACCTTGGCGATCCGTCCCTTGGAGTTGTCCTGGAAGGAACACCCCCACCCGTCGATGGAACCGCCCCACACCGCCTTGCCGGTAGTGACGGCGCGCTTCGCCGTGGACCACATGCCGGGCGACTCTTCGTACCAGTCCTCAGGACGCGACCGGTCGACTGACTGCTGGAACGCGGGCTTCGGTCCCTTGCCGTACGAAGCGTACAGCACGGGACGCCCCACCTCGCCGCTCTTCGGTGTCAGCGTGCCTCGCCAGACGCATCCCCGCTTGAACAGCACCCTGTCGCCCGGCTTCGCCGGCACCGCGTTCGCCTTGTCGAGCGTCTGCCACGCCGTCGCCGGGCTCAGGCCGTCGTTCGCGTCGTTGCCCGCCTCGCTGTCGAAGTAGAACGTCGTCGCCGGAGCGGCGTCTACGAGCGCCGCCGTGCGCGGCAGCAGTCGCCCGATGTTCGCGAACACCGCGTCGCCGAACCGCGCGCGCGTGAACGGGACGGGCTTCGTGGTGATTTCATCCGACCCGACCGCGCGTCCGTACTTGAACGCGCGCGTGAGCTGTCCGTCGGACGTCAGGCAAGAAGACGGCAGCTTCGGATTGGCCACGGAGAGATACGCGTCGACCCGCGTCGGCTTCTCCACCGTCGAGATGCGTCCCGATTCCTTGAGCAGGCGATGGCACTCCGCCGCCGTGTAGAACGCGGGATCCACGAAACGGAAATCGGACGCGAGCGGCGCGCCCTTCGCACGGAGCTCCGCCACGGTGGCGTTCAACGTCTTCAGCACAAAGGGATAGTGGGTGCATCCGAGGATGACGGCACGGATCGGCGCGTCGCTGCCCGATGCGCGATGCTGTTCGACGAGCGCGACCAGGTTGGAGCGGGCGATGGCGTCCGCGGACGGCGAACCGGCCTCCACCGCGTCCGCGAGCCCCGCGCACCCCTGGTTGAGGATCGAAATGTCCTTCGTCACGCCGCGCGATTTGAGCTCGGCGCGAATCGTCCGGGCGTAGGCGCCGGAGGCGATCGTGCCGGGCGTCGCCATCACGCCGATTGCGAACGGCGGCGAATCGGGCCGGGCGGCAAGCTGGTCGAGCGTGGCGCGGACGCCCGCCTCGATGACGCCCACCACCTTCGTGCCGTCGCCGATCGACGCGAGGTAGCGGCGGATGTCGTCCAGCCCCCACGCCGTGGCCGTGTTGCAGGCGATGACGATGATCTTCACGCGCTTCTTCGTGCCGCTCGGCATGTCCTCTTCCGCGTTTCGGTAGTAGCTGGTGCCGAGCAGGAACTTGGCGTCCTTCAGGATCAGCTCGCGCAGGTAGTCGCTCTTGCCCTCCGCCGAATAGTCGCCGTACGGCATGTTGGCCTGGTCGCCGAGGTACACGAAATGCTCCCGCGCGAGGTCGGGCACGCCGTCGGGACCGTACAGCCCCGTCGCGTTGTTGACCTGGTCCACGTCCAGCAGGCGCTCAAGGACGGTCAGACCGCCCAGCCCGGAATCAAACACGCCGATCGGCGCCTCGTCGCCCTGGTAGGGACGGCTCGCCGAGCCATCCATTTGGTAGGGACGGCTCGCCGAGCCGTCCGCGACAAAGGCCGCGCTTGTCGCGGCCAAAAGCAGAACCGCAAATCTCATTTTTGCCATTTCCAAATCCTCTCTTCTTTGGAGATCACGCGGTTATGATACCATATTTTGGACGGAATATGCTATACTTCTCGGCATGAGACCCTACGCCCTGCTGGCGGCCGTCTGTGCCGCGCTCGCGGGCCTCGCCGATACGGACGAGGCCGTGCGCGTCGTCCGTCTGCGCGACGAGGCCCTGCGCTTCAACGCCGACGCCGCGCGCCTCGCCGTGGCGGACCTCGCACGTGACCCATCTTACGACGCCGCGCGCCATCGCGCCGCCGTGGAGTCGCTCGCCGCCCGCCGCGACTGGGCCGTCGCCCACCTCAATCCCACGAACGCAGAAGGACGCGCTGAGGCCGTCGCCCTCGTGGAGAACTACCGCGCGGCCCTGCTCGCGAACCCCCGGCTTGACGCGGACCGAATCCTCTGCGTGCGCCGGCACCTCAGAAACTCCATCTGGCCAGCCGGGAAATACGGCTTGATCGGCGGCAGCGACGGACCTCCCCACTCCATACGCGCCCTTTCGCGCGACCTCGGGCTCCTCGGTCTCAACGCCCACAACCACATGGACCTCCGGCGCACGGGCTTCACGAACGACATCGCCGTGATCTCCAACCTCCGCGCCACCCCCACGTTCACAACGCTCTACCGTCCGTCCGACACCTCCATCGTGCGCGACCTCGACCTCGACTTCGACGCCTCGCGCATCCTCTTCACCTCCTACCGCGGCACGAACAACCTCCTCGGCGTGTATGAGATTGCATTAAGTGGCCCTGCGGGCCTAAGTGCTGCTTCGCAGCTAAGTGGCCCTCCGGGCCTAAGTGCGCCTACGGCGCTAAGTGTTCCTACTGAACTTAGTCGCGAAGCGACACTTAGGGGCGAAGCCCCACTTAAAAACTTAAGGGCCGAAGGCCCACTTAATCTTCAGGCGAAACTTGTTTCGCCTGAAGACGGGCACTACGACATCCAATGGTGGGACGGCTGCTACCTGCCGAACAAGGATCAGGTCGTGATGCTCGGCACGGGCGCGTACCAGTTCCTCCCATGCGAGGACGGCAACTTCCCGATGTGCGTCCTCTACCGCATCGACCGCCGCACGGGCGAGACGATCCAGCTCACCTTCGAGCAGGACAGCGACTACACGCCCGTCGTCCTCAACGACGGACGCGTCGCCTACACGCGTTGGGAATACTCCGACCTCCAGCACTACTTCTCGCGCGAGCTGATGACGATGAACCCCGACGGCGTGGGCCAACTCGCCCTCTGGGGCAGCGGCTCCTACTTCCCCGCCTTCTTCGGCGGCGCGCGCTCCGTTCCCGACGACCCGCACAAGATCGTCCTCATGGCCGGCGGACACCACGGCCGCGCCGAACACGGACGCATGCTCCTCCTCGACCCGACCCTCGCGCGCAAGTACCCGCTCGTCTTCGACCCGCCCGACCGCGAGTGGGGTCCGCCCCTCCACGCGCTCCGCATCCCCGCGAAAGTCCTCCCCGCCTCGGAGACGGGCTTCATCCACGAGTTCCCCGGACGCGGCAAGCCCGTGGAGGGCGACGTCTGCGACTTGCAGGTAGACAACCAGTTCGCGCGCGGCAAGCCCTATTTCTCGCATCCCTGGCCGCTCGGCGGCAACTATTTCCTCGTGAGCGCGAAATGCTCCAATGCCGGGCTCTTCGGCATCTACCTCGTCGACACGTTCGACAACATGGTCCTCCTCGCCGAAGTGCCCGACGGCGCGCTCTTCGAGCCGATCCTCTTCGCGCCGCGCACGCGTCCGCCCGTCATCGCCGACCGCCGTGTCAAGGGGGCGAAGACCTGCACCGTCCACATCGCCGACATCCACAGCGGCCCCGGACTCAAGGGCGTCCCGCGCGGCACCGTGAAGAAGCTCCGCGTGTTCGCCTACCACTTCTGCTACCACAAGACCGGCGGACATGTGTCGATGGGCCTCGACAAGGCCGAGGCGGGCTGGGACGTGAAGCGCGTGCTCGGCACGGTGGACGTGGAGTCCGACGGCTCCGTCTGCTTCGAGATGCCCGCCAACACGCCCGCCTCGTTCCAGCCGCTCGACGCCGACGGCGCGGCCGTGCAGCTCATGCGCTCCTGGACCGTCGGCATGCCCGGCGAACGCGTCAGCTGCACCGGCTGCCACGAGGACAACCGCTCGTCCGTCACGACCTCGCGCACGCTCGCCGACAAGCGCCCCATCCAGAAGATCCAGCCGCCCGACGCCGACGGTCCGCGCCCCTGGGGCTTCGCCACCGAGATGTACCCCCACTTTCTGGCCTCCTGTTCCTCCTGTCATGGTAGGGCGCGCTCGCCGAGCGCGCCGCCGAATGCCCAATTCTCTTTCACCACCACCCCCGAATCCGCCTACCGGTTCCTCCACCCCTACATCCGTCGGGGTGGCGCCGAGTCCGACCTGCGCCTGCTCGATCCGATGGAGTTCCACGCCTCCACTTCGCCGCTCGTGCAGATGCTGAAGAAAGGCCACCACGGCGCGCGCCTCTCCGAAACGGGCTGGAAGCAGCTCTACACCTGGATCGACCTCAACTGCCCCTTCTACGGCAAGTGGGCGCCCAAGCCCTTTAAGACCGACCACTTCGTCCAAGGCTGCACCGACCAGATCGCCCGCCGCAAGGCGCTCAACCGCGCCTACGCCGCTCTCGCCGACGACCCCGAAGCCGAGTACGACCGCTACGCGGTGAAGGTCGCTTCGCGACTAAGTGCTGCTTCGCAGCTAAGTGGCCCTTCGGGCCTAAGTGCTGCTTCGCAGTTAAGTGGGCCTTCGGCCCTAAGTGCGCCTACGGCACTAAGTGTTCCTACGGAACTTAGTCGCGAAGCGACACTTAGGGGCGAAGCCCCACTTAACAACTTAAACCTTAGGGGCGAAGCCCCACTTAACAACTTAACCCTCAAAGGTTGGCCCATGGATGTGCTTCAGGCCGCAGACGCCCAGCTCGGCGCAATCGACCAGATCGCACCCGTCACCACCAAGACCCTCGTCCTCGGCGCCGGCACCTCGATGACGTTCCGCCGCATTCCCGCCGGCGCCTACATCATGGGCAGCACCAACGGCTACCCCGACGAGGTCTCGCGCGTCGTGCGGATCGACCGCCCCTTCTGGCTCTCGGAGATGGAAGTCGACAACGCGCAGTACCACGCCTTCGACCCCGCGCACGATTCGCGCGCGCAAGACCAATGGGGCTTCGACCAAGTCACGCCCGGACACGTCGGCAACCACCGCCGCCAGCCCGTCGTGCGCGTCTCGCGAGACCGCGCGCTCGCCTTCTGCGCATGGCTCTCCACCAACTGCAACGTGCGCGCCGCGCTTCCCTCGGAGGAGCAGTGGGAATGGGCCGCGCGCGCGGGCACCGCCACGCCCTTCCCCTGGGGCGGACTCGACGACGACTTCGGGAAGTACGCCAACTTCGCCGACAAGAACACGCGCTGGATGTATTCCGCCTGGGACGGCGCGGCGAGCATCCAGAGGCGGCTCCCCTACAAGCCCGACATGAACTACCCGCTCCGCGACGACCGTTTCGAGGACGACTGGTTCTCGCTCAACTTCACGGGCCGCGCGCGGTGCAATCCCTGGGGCCTCTACGACATGCACGGCAACGCGGCGGAATGGACGTCCTCCACCACGCCGGATGGCCGCGCCATCGCGCGCGGCGGCAGCTTCGCCTCGCGCCCGAAAGACGCCACCAGCTCATTCAAGGCCTATTATCTCCCCTGGCAAAAAGTCTACGACGTCGGTTTCCGCGTACTGCTCGAAGAATGACATGCGCGGACTAACGGGACTTCGACCAGCCGATGGCGCGGGGGGTCTCCAGTCGGCGCCAGCCGTTCCACGTCGCAAGCTCCTTCACCGGCGTTCCGGGCGGAAGCGTCGCGACGACCGGCGAGCCGTCGGACGGCGCGAAGCGCAGGATGACCGGACGCTTGGCGGTCTCGGCATCCTCGTCGGCGGACGGCTTCGGCGTCTCCGCGGGGCCCGTCACCGCCACGCTCGTGCTCTCCGTGCTGGCCGCCTCCGTGGAGACGAAGGTGAGCTTCAGCGGGTAGGCGCGCGCCACCTCGTAGCGCTGCGTGTGCGGGTTGTAGTAGTAGACGGAGACGAGGGCGGTGTTCGTGGCCTGCGCCGTGCGGGGCACGAGGATCTGGGTCCAGGTCACGCGATGCGCCGTGCGCGACACCTCCTTCGGCTCGTAGGCCTTGAACTCCTTCGAGAGGTTCTCGACGTTCGGGAAGATGTTGGAGGGACAGTAGTCGTCGAAATCGAGCGTGTAGGTGGCGGTGACGAGGTCGTTCGGGCGCACG
>JAFRNO010000584.1 GCA_017430155.1 Kiritimatiellia bacterium
AGCAGTTGTAGAACGTCGTCTCGAAGCGCCGTCCGCCGATGTCAAAGTACGGTTTGCCGTTTACGTACACGATTTTGCAGACGGGCTTTTCCTCGCGGTCAAGCGCGGCGAGCGCCTGCTCGGCGCGCGCCTCGCGCACGGCCTGGACCTTCGCCCAGCGGAGGCGTTCGTCGTGCGTGCCGAGCAGCGACATGTCGGCGATGGCGCACCACGGAGCAGACGCCAAATCGCCATGCACCTTAGCTGCCTTCCACCCCGAATCGTCAAACCCCACCGAAGTCCAAACTGGTAGGGCCCGCTCGCCGAGCGGGCCGCCGTCCGCCGCCACACACCTCCAACGCCCGTCCGTGTGCACGCTCTCGTGCCGCCCACCATCATAAGTCAAATCAATCGAAAGGCACACGCCGCCGCTGGCGGCCAAGTTGCGCCCTTCCACTGCCACCACATGTCGACCGGGCTTCGCCAGAAGCGTGGTCAGGTCAACGTCCTCGTCGGTGCACTTCGCCGACTGGAGCATCTTCTTTCCGTCGATGAACACATGTCCCCAGTCGTCCACCCACCAGCGTGCCGTCGCCTTCCCAAGACCCGGCTTCGTCGTGAACGCATGGCGGTAGTAACGCGTCTTGCCGATGCCTTCCGGAAACGGCTCATCGGGGCAGATCCACTTCACCTCGCTCGGCGGCAGGTAGTCCGCACTGTCCTCCGCCACGGCAGATTGCACGGCCGCCAGCGCGCCGCACGCGGCGGCCAACAATGCGATTTTCTTCATTACTTAGTTCCTTTGCTGGTCACATCGAAGATGCCTTACGGAATCTGGAAGTTGTCTTGCATGGGCATAAGTATAACACAATCTCGCGGCATTGCCGCGGACAAGCCGCAGGAAAGGAAACACTTCACTCGTAGCGGAAGAGCGTGGTGGACAGGCCGGTGCCGGGCGGCGTGAAGACGATGCGGTCCGTGTCGGCGGCGATCTCGCGCCGCTCGGGATAAAGCATCGTCACACGCGCGCGGCGCGGCAGGCGGATCGTCTTTTCACCGGGAACGGCGGAGTGCAGCGCCACGCAGGACGCGTTCGCGTAAATGATGTCGCCGGAGTTGTCGTCCCAGATGTGGACGCTGCATGCGGCGAGCAGCTGACGCAGGTCGTCCGTCGCGAGCGGTGTTTCGGGCAGGATGACGCTCCTCCCCTTCGCACGGAGCCCCGCGACGAGGCGTTCCTTCTCGGGCGTCATCCAGTGGAGGTTGCAGAAGATGTACACCTTGTAGTCCTTCAGCTTGCCCGAGGCGAGATCCACGGTCGATGCGGAATCGAACGGCACGCCCGCGTGGCCCAGCGCGTTGACAAGATCGGACGTCCGAACATCGTTGAACTTCGATGAGCCCGCGTTCGTGAGCAGCACGCTCTCGTAGTCGCCCACCACGAGCACCTCGGAGACGCTGCGGCAGTCAGCAATCTCCCGGCGGATCGGAAAGATTTTTCCGAAAAGCTCGTTGAACTCCGGCGCGTCGTACCAGCCTTGGCCGAAATCGTAGTACCAGAAGCCGCAGCCCCAGCAGAGCGTTGAGACGAAATCGCGCGCGAGGAGCGCGATGTCTTCCGTGCACGATTTCGCGTGAAGGTGACCGCCCGGACTGACGGTCAAGGTGGTGCGGGTGTCCGCCTCCATGATCGCGAGCTTGCCCCGCCGACGCGTCGCCTCCAGAAGCCGGCGTGCATACTGTCCGTTGCCCCCGCCGCGCGCATCCCATCGGTAGGGGAACGGCGAGACCTGGAAATCCACGTACGGCGAATCGAGGATCGCCTCGTTCTCCAGGTGCCACCCCTCCGCGGGGAACGGCATCTCGAAGAAGTAGCCGCAGTAGTTCCCGAGAAGCGCCCGGTCGCCGCACGCCTCCTTCATGGCGCGGTTGAAGTCCAGGAGGCAGTCGCGCACCTGCTCGCCGTGGCAACGCAGGTAGTCGATCGTCGGACGGTCCTTTACGGGATCGCGCAGCGTCCCGGCGGAGGTACGCAGTCGCTCCTCCTTCGACGGGACCTCCGCCGTCGCGAAGGTGACACCGGGGTTGTTCCACGCGCGGCGCAGCGCCTCGACGTCGCCCTTGTACGCGCGTTCGAGCCAGCGGCGGAACGCCGCCGTCATCGCCTTGCCAGTGTCCGGCATGTTACGCGCCATGCCGAAATAGTGCCACTCGTGGTACACGCCGTAGTCGGGACGGTAGGCGTAGATCCGCTTGGCATACGGCGTCGATTCGAGGTGTGCGACAAGACGCGAAAGGAAGTCGGCGACGTCCCGCCGCCAGGGAAGCGAGGCGAACGACGGCGCGAGGAAGTTCTTGAGCGTATCGCCCTCAATGGGGTTGGGCGCACCGGTCGCGTAGCCCACCATTTCGTCGGGATGCTTCTGATTCCACCACCTCACGGGACGGTCGCAGGCGACGCTGACCAGGAACCGCGCCTCGGGATCGATGGAGAGGACGTCCATCATTCTTCTTTCCACGATGCCAGAGTCGATCGTGCCGTCCTCCCGCCACACGTCCGGCGCCCGCACGCCGACGCCGTAGAGGTGCATGCCGGCGTCGCGGAACATCGCCGTCTGCCGCCGCAGGTAGGGGCTGTCGCAGTTCCAGTTCTCCGAGACGTTGTAGAACGCGGTCTCGAACCGCCTGCCGCCGATGTCGAAGAAAGGCTTGCCGTTTTCATAGACGATCCTGCAGACGGGCTTCTCCTCTCGCGCCATCGCCGCGAACGCCTTCTCCGCGCGGACCTTGCGCGCGGCGAAGATGTCGGCCTTGCGCTTCCGCTCGGCCGGCAACAACAGCTTCGACATGTCGGCAAGCGACGCCCACGGCGCCGCGAGCGCGTCGGTGAATGGCCGTGCGGCCTTCCACCCCGAATCGTCGAAATCCACCGCCGTCCAACGCGGTAGGGCGGTCGCCCCGCGACCGCCGCACTCCTTCGCGCACCGCCAGCTCCCATCCGTGTACAGGCTCTCGTGCCGCCCGTCGGCATACTCCAACTCCAACAGCAGGCACACGCCGCCGCTGCCGGCCATGTTGCGCCCTTCCGCCGCCAGCACATGGCGTCCCGGCTGTTTGAGCGCGGCGGTCAGGTCACACGGCGTGTCGACCGCCATCGCGCCGCCCGCTACCCGCGTGCCGTCCACGTACACGTATCCGGCGTCGTCGATCCACCAGCGCGCCGTCGCACGCACAAGCCCCGCGCGCGTCTCGAACGCCTTGCGGTAGTAGCGCATCTTTCCGATGCCGTCGGCAAACGGCTCGTCGGGGCAGATCCAGCGCACGACGCTCGTCGGCGTCTCGTCCGCCACGTCCGCCGCTACCACGGGCAACAGACAGCACATTCCCGCCAGAACTGCCGACACGACCATCGGGCTTTTCAAGACCCTGGCAAAATGGACATTGATTTTCATGGCAGGAAATTTACCACACCTGACCTGCGCAGTCAATCGCCAGCAATCCGCGCCGTCCGTTTTGTGGTAAAATATCCGCACGCAAGGAGAAAGAACATGAAGAGACTGCTGACGATCGTCTGGATTGCAGGCTTGGCGCTGATGGCGCAGGCCGAGGAGAAGATTCCGCGCATCGCGGTGAAAGGACCGCTCGATGCGATGGCAGGGCACGTGCAAGGCGCGTGTGCGAGCAAAGACGCCATCTATTTCTCGCATATCGCGGGCATCTTCAAGATCGACTGGAACGGAGACATCCTGAAGCACGTCCCGGCCACGCGGCATACGGGCGACCTCTGCTATCATGACGGGAAACTGTATTCCGTGCTGGGCACGTGGGGGTCGGGCGGACAGACGAAGATCTGCCGCCTCCAGGTGTGGGACGCCGACTTGAACTTCCTCTCCGAAAAAGACATTCCGGGCCTCGTCGGGATGGACGGCGTGACCGTTTTGGACGGCATCCTCTACCACGGCATCGGGAAAGGATCGTCCGATCCGCATGCGAACCATGCGCTCGGCCGGATCGACCTGAAGACGGGGGAGACATTGCCGTGGCTTAAGTTCGAACTGCCGTACAAAACGCACTTCGGTCCGCAGAACCTCACCACGGACGGCAAAGTGGTGTACATGGCGTTCTATCCGGTCAAAGGCGCGCCCTACGCGATATCCGCCTGCGACAAGGACGGCCGCCTCGTCGCCCACTACAAGCTTCACGCCGGACAGGGCTTCGAGCGTCTGCCGAGCGAACGCTTCGCCGGCGCGCATCCGCGTTTCCTCAAGGTGAGTTCACGCGGCGGCAAACAGAAGGACGGCACGGTGAAGCCCCCTTCCGTGACAATCGACTTCTACGAACTCGTCGACAGTACTTTCCGCAACATCACGAAATGACAGCCCAAGGCATGCGCTACAATCTGTAACATGCAGAATGGCAACTAATTCGAAAAAAGTGATTTTGTATTATAGTTCACTACCATCCTCCACAACTCCTAGTGGCGATTGGCGTTAATTATAGCGTTATCCCCGTCAGTGGATGGAGTCGAACCAGGATTTCACCTGCACGTAGTCGAACGGGGGTGAGCCGTAGAGGCAGAGGTTCACCCGGGGCGTCTCCTCGAAGGCATAGTCGACGCGGAGGCACCCCTGCACGCCGAGCGGCAGGTTCTCCGCGAGCGTGCGCGTGCCGTTCGCGGGCACCTCGGCAACGGCGTCATAGAGGACGCGTCCCGTGACGAGGTCAGTGGCCTTCACGCGTCCCGTGACGGGATAGAGCCGGTCGTTCACGGCGACGAGCCGTCCGTAGTCGACGAGCGTCGCGAGCTGCGGCTGCTGGATCGACTTGATCACGTCGTAGGCGCGCTTCTTGCCGAAGTAGTAGTCCACCACGCCGTCGGAGATGATCGGCCAGCCGTCGCGGAGGTTCCACCAGAGCATCCCCCACGTGCGCCCCTTCCGCGCGCGAGAGAGCGCGATCCAGCAGTGGAGCGCCTCGGCCTGCGCGAACTGGCTCTGGTCGACGAACTCCTCGAGGTTGGTGGAAACGCTCCCGAAGAAGTTCTTCACCTGGTTCGGCATGAGGCAGTTGCGTCCGTTTCCCATGCCGTTGATCTGTTCGGGCCAGGACGTCACGGCCTTGCAGTTCCACTCGTCGTTGAAGCGGAACGGATTCGCGGGATCGGGCCACGGATAGACGCATTCAGGCGTCATCATGCGGCGGAGGGACGCGACGTTCGGGCAGCCGTGGTAGCCCGTCTCGCTCACGAAGGTCGGCGTGGCGTTCGTCCAGAACGGATCCTTGAAGAACCTCTGGCGCGGCCCCCAGAGATGGTCCTGCGAGAGCTTCGCGCGGCCGGACACCACGTCAGGCGTCCACCACGGCGACGAGGGGATGTAGGGCGTGAGCGGGTCGAAGTCGCGCAACACGCGCGGCAGCGTCTCGCGGCTGATGCGCTCGCCGGACGGGTCGGGCGTCCACGCCCCCCAGTTGCTGGCCACGCTGCGGTCAATCTCGTTGTTCGCGCACCAGAGCGCGAGACAGGGATGCGACCGGAGGCGCACCACCACGTCCTTCGCCTCGGACGCAATCTTCGCGGCGAAATCGTCGTTCTGCTCCGGCTCCACGTTGCCCATCATGAAGTCCTGCCACACGCAGATGCCGTTCGCGTCGCAGAAGTCGTAGAGCGAGTCCGGTTCGTACACGCCGCCGCCCCAGATGCGGATCATGTTGCAGTTGAGGTCCACGAGCATGTCGAGGCAGCGCGCGAGGTGCGCGCCGTCGCGGGAGTGGAGCGCGTCCATCGGCGTCCAGTCCGTACCGTGCATGTAGATCGGCACGCCGTTCACGAGGAAGCGGAACGTGCCGGGGTTCTCCTCGGAGTACCAGTCCGCGCGCTCGAGGCGCACCGTGCGCAGGCCCACCTTCCGGACGTCGCGCGCGAGCACCGTGCCGTCGGCGTCCACGAACTCGGCGACGGCGTCGTAGAGCGCGGGCTCGCCCGCGTCGCGCGGCCACCAGAGGTCCGCGTCGCGCACGCCGAAGCCGTCGCGCGTCTGCTAGGAGCGCACCACGTGCTCGGTGTGCCACGCGACGCGTCCGCCGCGCGTGAGGGAAAGGCGCAGTCGCGCGCGGTGGAGGTAGCGGAGGGGCGCGAGAATCTGGCAGTCCACAAGACCGGAGGCGGTGCGTGCCTGGTGGTTGGCCGAACGCACCATC
>JAFRNO010000585.1 GCA_017430155.1 Kiritimatiellia bacterium
CGCGATTGCGGAGCAGGGGATCTCCCAGAGGATTTCATTAAACCCCCAGCCGTACTCACGCGCGGCCCAGTTGACGACGGACGCGATCCATCCGTCTCCGGGCGGGAGTTTTTTTTTACCTCCGGGATCACGTCGAACATCGCGCCCATCTGCCGGTAGCACGCGCGCTGGATCTCCTCGAGCGCCGAGACGGGCAGGGTGTCGGCCCTCGCCACCGCGTCGTCGTAGAACGAGCCGCGCAGCACCTCGCGCGGGTCGTGCGTGAGGAGGTAGAGCGACGGCACGAGCTCGAGCGTGTCCTTCGCCTCCTTGCCCGTGACGAGCGGCGAGCCGACGCGCTCCAGGGCGGCCCACATGCCGAGCGTCATCGGGCGCACCGTGCAGCCGCACGGACACTCGACCGCGAGTGGCAGCAGCGCCGCCATCGCCTTCCTGGGATTCGCCTTGCTCATCAGGTGTTGCTGCCGCTAGCCGCAGCTGTCTGCGGCGGGAAGTTATCGAACTTGTGGCCGGTGATGGTCCAGCGTCTCCGCCCGTTGTATGTGCCTGCCTCCTCCACGGAGTCAACCTTGTAGTAGACGCCGCCATTGCCAGACGGGTACTTGATGCGCTTGCCGGTGTAGCCGTCCGGCATGTCCTCGATCACGGATGCGATTGACGCAGACGAAGTCGCGCCATACACGGTGAGATTCAGGTTCTTGCGGTTGTCGTACACTATCTCGTCGGCTTGTGCGCCGTTCTGGTCGGGCACGTCCTCCTGAACGGGCGCGTCGACAATGCGCTCGTTTTCGACCACGAAGCCGGTGAGGGTGTTCGTGATCCCGCGCGGGCTGCCTTTGATTTCGGTTGGGGTTGTTGCCATGTCAGTTCCTTTCTGTTGGTTCTGTCAAGATGATGGTAAGCCCGAATTCGGCGGTAGCCGTGACGACGCCGCGCCGCTCGTCGGCCGACTGGTCGATGGAACGCCACTCGATGGATCCCGAGTCGAGCGCGTGCGCGACGGCCTCGGCGGCGTCCAGGGCGGTGAAGCCGTTGCGCTTGTTGCGCTGGGTGGGTGCCTCGATGCAGCGCACCATGAGCCCGCATCCGGCCGGGAAGCCGTAGGCGCATCCGCTCGCGTCGCGCTCAAAGCGCGGCGTGACAACCACCACGGCGATCCGCCCCGCCGTGGCGACAGCGTTGTTGAGCGCGTCCTGGGTCGTCAGCATGTCCTCTGCAAAAACCTTGCAGCCGTGTTGCATGAGCGCTTCCACGCCGTTCAAGACGTCCGCGATCTGTTTCTGTAAGTCTCTGATTGTCACGTCAAATCCTTTGTGCTATACTTTCCGCGTTCCGGGAGGACCGGTGCCTGACAAGCCTTCGAGGCTCAGGGGGAGGACCCCATCAGGTGATCCCTCCCGGCGCTTTTCGTTTTTGGATGCTCTTCAGGCCGTTGCGGCAGTCGATGACGGCCACCAGCTTCCCGCCATCCAACGTGTCGAGCTCGGCCTGAACGCGGTTGGGGTCGCGTATCGGCAGCACGCGGTCCGGTGACCGCCAGAGGGCAGGCAGAAGCTCGAACTCCTCGGGGACGAGATGGTCATACGGTTCGTTCGGGTCGAGATGCTTGCCGCCGTGCTCGACGAAGAACTGGTGCGAGAAGCTGATCTTGCGCCCGCTGAATGCCTGGACTGTCTCGGGTGAGATCCCGCCGGCGGCGGCCTTCTCCATGAACGCGCGCGAACATTCTCCGAACTCCGCGCGCTTCGCCCTGCCGGCGAGGACATCCTGAATCAGTTCGCCTTTCCACTTGACCACGCCGTTACGGATGTCGATTTGGTCGCCGAACGTACGCGTGAGGAACTGTCCCTCGTCGCTGTCGCCCCGGATGCCTTCCACCGTCGCCTGGAGGTTGGCGTTGAAGGACGGGACAACGGGCGCGGCCTGCGCCACCGAACCCTGCGGCGCGCTCGGCGAGCTTGTCTTGCCATCGCCGCCGCCATCTTCGAGCAGGCCCAGCTCGCGGGCCTTGCGCTTGCCCACGTCCTCCACGCCCATGCCGCTGTTGAAGTCGAACGGCGGGTAGGGCGTACCGAAGCGCGAGAGCTCGATCCAGATGGGCGAGAGCTTGAGCGCCACGAACTCGTCGCGGCACGCGCCCTGCCAGCCCACGGCGTCGCCCGCCTCCTTCCAGCGTGCCGTCCAGTCCCGCGGCATCCTCCGCTGGCGCACGCGCACGAGGCGCTGCGCTGGATAGGCGAGGAGCGCGCCCGGCGTGGTGCCCTCCATGAACTGCGCCCAGCCGCGCGCCTGCTGCACGTTCGTCTTGAGGATGAGGTCGAGGCGACGCTCGTTCATGAGGTTGCGGATGCCGCCCGGTCCCTGGTCCTCGGCGTCCGGCGGACGGTAGCCCGCCGCTGCGAGCGCGTCACGCATCGCGATCCGCGCCGAGCTGGGATCCGTCTCGCCTGCGGCGAGGCGCGCGGCGGCGTCGCGGAACGCGCCGAGAACGCGCACGTCCTCGACGGTCGCTGAGAAGAACGCGCGATCACGCAGGCCCGCCTGCACTGCGCTCCACTGGCGACTGTCGATGCCGCTTCCGACGAGCGCCTTCTTGAGTATCTTGTCGGCCGCCGTCATGCCACCGCCTCCATGATTCCCTCCTGGGCGGCGTCCAGCAGCTCGCCGTCTTCCGGCAGCACCGAACGGTCCGCGCGGATGGTGACGCTCGGCACGAGCAGGTAGAGGAGGTTGCCCGTGTCGCGCTCCTTCAGAAATCCGTGCGCGCTGTTCTTGGGCCAGAACACCGAAAGCACGTCGTCGTCGCTTGGCTCGTCGCCGCGCCGGAAGCCGCTCCATTCGCTGGGCTTCTTGCCGTACACGGAGGCGTCAAGCGGGATGGCGAGCGCCTTGCCGCCCGCGTCCGGGCGGACGGTGCCGCCCTCATAGTGGAGCGCCACGCCCTCCTTCGAGATCTCCACGGCGGCGGAATTGCCGGAGCCGGGCTTGACGCTCACGCTCTCCGCCGCGTCCGCCCAGTAGCCGCTCGACGGGAATCCGCGCCGGTTGGCTGGCCGAGCCCGCAGGTGCCGCACGATCAGGTTGGAGACGCCGCGCGCGCCCGCCTCCGCCAGGACGTTGTCTGGCGGCAGCAGGTCCGCGAGCGTTACTTTGACGGTTAGGCGGAGCATGGTTTTACCAAAGGCCTCCTCCGAGCGTGCGGGGCGGGCCGTCGTCGGCGTCCGGGCCCGCGCCCTTGGCCTCCTCGGCGTCGTCCGCCGCGTAGCTTTCGGGCACGATCTTCCCGGACGCGATCTCGGCCAGGTACGATTCCGCCGCCTTCGCCGCGTCGCGGCGTGCGTCGGTAGGCGGGATCGAAAAGCGGTTGAGGAGGTCGAGGACGGCGATCGCCAGTACGGGCCGGAAAAGCCCGTCCGGGATGGAGCCGTCCTCGGGCGACAGCCTGGCGCGCCCGCCGGAGCGCACGGCGTCGCGCGCGAACGCGGCCGCCTGCGCGAGGACGCCGTCCGCCACGTCCGGCGAGAAGCCTGACGAGGAGGAGAAGGCGTCCATCTCGTCGGCGGAGAGACGTGCGGTGAGGTCGTCTTGTGTGGGTATGCGCCAGGCCATGCCGTTACCTTTCGATCACAAGCAGCGCGCGTCCGAACGCGCCCGCCGTCGAGAACGAGAACGTCACGGCCTCGCCGTCGGAGAGCCACACGCCCGAGGGCGCGTTGGTGTACGCGCCTCCCGAGCACGTCGCGGAGACGAGCGTGTTCGTGGCGGCGAGCGTCGCGCCGGTCTTCATGCGGCGGGTGACGGTGGTCGTGACCGTGTTCGTGATCCAGCCTTCGCCGGCGATCTTCCACGGCGGGGGCGGCGTGAACACCACCTGGCCGGGGTAGTCGTTCGTGACGGACTGGGTCTCGTTCGTCAGCACGCGCCGCCATACCGGCGTCTCCGCCGTGACGGTGGTGGTGACGTTCGAGGACACGTCCCAGCTCTCCACGCCCTTGAGCGTGAAGGCGCCGGACGCGGCGGTGGAGAGCACGCGCACGGAGGCGAGGCGTCCGGCCGAGGCCGTCCACGTGCCGCCGTCGGCGATCTCCACCGTCTCCACCGCCGCGAACGCGGCGGCGGAGGCGCAGAGCGCAATGAGGGCGATGAGCTTCTTCATTGCGCGGCTCCTTACGAGTCGGAGTTGCCGGCGACGAGGCGCACGAGCGCGCCGGAGTCGCCCACCGCCGCGCCGAGGCGCGTGGTGACGCTCTCCGAGAGGTCGCCCGAGGGGCCGTCGGGATACTCCACGAACGTGAGCGTGAGGCCGCTTTCCGGATCCTTGATCTCGCGCACGGCGTTGTAGGGCTTGTCGTCCGCCGGGCGGAAGCCGCGCCCCGCGAACGCGATGCACGACGGCTCGCAGACGAATCCGGGGATCGAGAGACCGGGGAGCGACATCACCTTGCGGAATCCGAAGAGCCCCGGAATCACG
>JAFRNO010000586.1 GCA_017430155.1 Kiritimatiellia bacterium
ACCAGGAACTTCTTCGTGTTCGTCTTCATCATGTTCCGTTTCCCTTCACTTCGTCTTTCCCTTGGGCGCGTCGTCTTCCTCGGACTCGTCGCCCTTCAGATAGGCGCAGGTCAGCACGATCTTGCCTTTCAGCGCGCCCGTGTTCTTGTTGCCTTGGACGGAGATGTCGATGTCCCGCACGTCCATCATGGCGTCCTCCGCCTTGTTGACGGCATAGAGGAATTCCACGAGGCGCTGGAGGGAGGTGTTTTCGTACCTGACCTCGACGGGCATCTCCAGCACGCCGTCGGGGTTCTCCTCTTCCTTCTCGGACTTCTTCTCGAACGGCAGGGCCTTCAGGTCCTTCACGTTCACGTGGCGTTCCGCCGCCAGGCGCTCGATGACGCGCTCCCACCGCGCGGCGGTTTTCTCGACCCGCTCGTCCGCGTCCACGTGGGGCATGCGCTGGCGCGCCTCCTCGGCCCGCTCCTCCCAGAGCGCGCGGTCGGCGATCAGGGCCTTCTCGCGCTTGAGCGTCTTGAGTTCGCGCTCGTAGTTCCTGCGCGCGGCGTCCCAGGCCTGGTTGCGCCCCGTGGCCCACAGAAACGCCGCGAACGCGTAGAGCAGCACCACCACTCCGATGGCGATGGCCATGCGGTCCCGGCGCGACTTGGCTCCCGACATCGTCATTTCGACCTCCCCTTCGCGGGCTTTTCCTCCTCCGCGACCGGGAACTTCGCGTCGATGGTAAACGAGAAGAACCCGCGGGGGTTGACCGGCGACGGCGTCCGCTTCACCTCCGCGAAAAGCGGCGGCCCGTCCTCGTCGAACACGATCTCGCCATCCTCGTTGCGCCGCGGGACGGTCATTGCGGAAAGGTTGTCCTCCGCCAGCTGGCGGCTGCTCTCGAGCGACGACGCCTCGCCGCGCACGGTCACGCCGTCGCCGCGCGTGAAGCGGAAGTACTTGAACACCATGCCGTCGTCGTCCGGCATGTTCTCCGTCACGATCCTGAACATCTCGAGCGCGCACATGGAGCGGTCCTCGTAGCGGTCGATGATCGCCACGCGGTTCGTCATCGCCGCCACCTCTTCGTAGGCGATCTTGTGCGCGCCCTTGCGGAGGTCCTTCTGGTGGTCCCGCATCTTGTTGTAGACGATCTCGTATCCGAAGAGCACGCCCATCACGAGCGCCCACAGGCCAACGGCGACGGCGAGGAACGTCTTGAACTTGCGGCGGAAGCGCGACTCCGTGCGCGCCTCCGCCCAGACGGCCGGCGTCACGTCGAACGTGCCGCCCTCGGCCTCGCGCCGCGCGCAGCCCTCCACGCCCGCCGCCGGATCCTCCACGAGCAGCGTGCGCACGGGCCCGAACATGGCGAGACGCGCCAGCACGTCCTCCGCCGGTTGCCCGCGGCTGCAGACCACCACGTCGTCCACATCCGCGCCGGCCGTCTCGCACGCGAGCAGGCTCAACGTCACCTCGCGGCCGAGCGCCGCCGCGGAGTCGACGGCGCCGATGCCGCGCAACTGCACGGGCGCGCCGTCGTCCAGCACCGCGAGGTCCCACCCGTCGCCCAGGTCCATCAGCACGAGGCGGCGGCGCGCCTCGACCTCGCACAGGCGCGGCCAGAGGCTGCGCAGCCAGCCAAGCGCCGTCGCGTCCGTGCGCGTCACGTGCACGTGCGCGGCGGCCAGCGCCAATCCGATCTCTTCGGCGGCGGAGGCCGGAAGCGCCGACACGACCACCTGTATTTCGGAATCCGTCTCCGCCACGACTTCAGCGGCGGGCGTCAGCACCTCGTCCGGGAACGGCGAGATGCCGTCCAGTTCGAGCAGCGCCGCCCCCAGGAGGTCCTCGCGCGCCTCCACGGGCATGCGCACGCTCTTCACGAGAAGCTTTGAAAGCGGAAGCGACAGCGTGAACTCGGTCTGCTCGAAATGCTTCGCCGCCGCCCGGAACGCGCGCGCGAGCGGCTTGTCTTCCTCGGCCACCGTCTCCACAGGCGCGTCAGGCGCATCGACCGCGTCAATCGGGGCAGCGGGCTCCTGCGCCCGCAGCTGGGATGCGGGCGTCTCGCCCGCATCCCCGAGCGGCCACGACTCGGCGTCGGTGCACGTGAACGCGCCGTTCCGCTCCTCGAGCCGAACGCCGCGCAGGTACTCGCCGTCGATGCCAAGCACTGTCACTTCTTTTGCCATTCGCAATATTATCTCATTTTCATTGCCGCGGCGCAAGGGGACATTGCCGCGAAACCGCAAATAGGATACCACAAGGCGAACGCGCGCGCGTCACGGCAATGACAGGGAAATGTCAGAAAAACGTCAAACACGGCGCTCAGTCGAATACGAAGCTCTGCCCCTCCACGGGCGCGACGGGACGCGGGCAGCCGTGTTCGGAAAGGAGGTCGGACATCACCTGCACCCGGTCCGGCTCGCCGTGGACCGCGAATGCGTGCTTCACGCGGCCCTTCACGCCGTCGTACCAGTCCATGAGGCCGTTCTTGTCCGCATGCGCCGAGAGGGCGTTGATCGTGTGCACGCGCGCCTCGAGCTTCACTTCCTCGCCGAGCATCTTCACCGTGTCTTCCTTGTGCTCCACGAGCCGGCGGCCGAGCGTGCCCTCCGCCTGGAATCCCACGATGAGCACGATGTTGCGCGGGTCGCCCACCGACGCCTTCAGGTGGTGCACCACGCGCCCGCCTTCGCACATGCCGCTCGCCGCCACGATCACCATCGGGCCGCGCAGGTCGTTGAGCGACATCGACTGCTGCGGCGTCTCGACGAACTGCATCCCCGGGAACGTGAGCGGGTTCACGCCCGCGTTCAGGAGGCGCATCGCCTCGTCGTTGTAGCAGCCCGTGTGCTTCTCGTAGATCTTCGTGGCCTTCTGCGAAAGCGGCGAGTCGATGTACACCGGTATCTGGCGGATGCGCCCGGAGGCGAGGAGACGGTTGAGGTAGTAGAGGATCTGCTGCGTGCGGCCCACCGAGAACGCCGGGATGATGAGCTTCGAGCGCTGCTGCACGATGTCGTCGATGTAGCCCTTCAGGCGGCCCTCCACGTCCTCCGCCGACGGATGCAGGCGGTCCGCGTACGTGGACTCGATCAGCACGATGTCCGCGCCCTGCGGGTATTCGTAGTGGCGGAGGATCGGCTGGTCCGGCTGGCCGAGGTCGCCGCTGAAGAGCAGGCGGTGGTTATGCCCGGTGCCGCCGGCGACGTCCAGCATCACCTGCGCGCTGCCGAGGATGTGGCCCGCGTTGAAGAACGTGAGCGTGATGCCCTTGAAGATCTCGCGCGCCTGGTGCAGGTGGAGGGGCTCGAAGAGCGGAATCAGCGCGTCGACGTCCTCCTCCGTGTAGAGCGGCTCGAACAGGTTCTTGCCCTGCGCGCGGCGCTTCTTGTTCACGTACTCGAGGTCGCGCATCTGCAGGAAGCAGCTGTCGCGCAGCATCACGTTGACGAGGTCGATCGTGGCCGTGCGCGCATAGACCTTGCCGCGGAACCCGCGCCGCACGAGCTGCGGCAGGTTGCCCGAATGGTCGATGTGGGCGTGCGAGAGGATCACCGCGTCGATTTTCGCGGGGTCCACCGGCATGTTCCGGTTCCGCTCGAACGCCTCCTTGCGGTGCCCCTGGTAGAGCCCGCAGTCCAGCAAGATCCGCTTGCCGTTCGCCTCCACGAGGTGCATGGAGCCCGTAACGGTCTGAGCCGCGCCGTAGAAGGTAATTTTCATGCCGGTAGTATACCATAATTTGGTATACTTTGTGACCGTGAAACGAGAAACGAGAGAGATTTTCCGGTACGCCGCGCCGTTCGCCACGTGGATCGTCCTGCAGACGGCCCTTCCCGCCACGGCCTGGGCCTACGCCGTGCGCACGGCTGTGACCGCGCTCGTGGGGGGATATTGCTGGCGTTTCGCAACGGGCGAGACGCCCGTTGTCCCTGTGGCAGGACACGCACGCCGAAGCGGCGAGACGCCGCTTCCCCCAGGGATGGGCGGCCACGCGGGAGCGGTCGCGCTTGTCGCGACCGCCGGACTTCTCGTCGGCGTGCTCGTGACCGTCCTCTGGATCGTGCCCGAGATATCCTCCTTCTACCGCACGTGGTTCTGCTGGCCGCTCGGCTCGTTGC
>JAFRNO010000587.1 GCA_017430155.1 Kiritimatiellia bacterium
CCGCAGGAGACTGGACGGTTGACGATGTTCTTGCGCGGACGGTAGTAGTAGTTCGGGTCCTCGTAGCCGATCTTGCAGCGGTAGTCGCCGAGCGGCTTGAGGTCGAAGTCCGCCGTCGTGATCTTAAACGTCGGATGGCCGAGGTTGCGGCTGATGGAGAGCGCCTTCAGGAACACCTCCGGGCCGATTACGGCCGAGCCGAAGTTGAGGAACGCGCCGCCGTCGAGCTGCGAGATGGCGTTGCACATCGTGTGGAAGTCGCGTCCCGAGGCGACGCCGATCGCGCCGAAGTCGACGGTCGGATGCTGGTGGATGATGTCCGTGCCGAGCGCGATGTGGTACGTGGCGGGGATGCCGAAGGTCCACGCCTTGTAGAGTACGCACTGCTCGCGGTACGGGAAGCGCTCCTTGTGCACGTCGATGTAGCGCGCAAGCGACTCGCCGTAGCCGTAGCCCGCCGCCACTCCCTGCTGAATCGCCTCGTTCATCCAGCGGCCCGTCTGCTCCCACATCCCGAACGAGCCGTCCTCGATCGCCGTGGGCACGTCCTCCGAAGTGCCGCCCAGGTACGCCAGCTCGAAGTCGTGGATGGAGCATGCGCCGTTCCCCGCGATATGCGTGATGATCCCCTTCTCCATCAAGTCGATGAGGTAGAGCGACATGTTGTTCTTGATCACGTGCGCGCCCATGGAGAACACGACCGGGCGGCCGTTCTTCCGCGCCGCCGCCACGCGCTCCACCAGCTCGTCGAAGCCGTCGTCCGTCCACTCCGGCACGGGATCGACGCCCGGACGGAACATCGACTCGATCGTGACGAGGTTCGTGCGGTCGTGCGCGTCGTACGTCTTGATCTTGTCGAAAGCGAACGACGGGTTCGCGCCGAGGCCGAGGAAATCGAGGAGCGGACGCAGGTCGCGGAAGTCGCCCACGATCATGTCGGCGCCCGCCTTCTCGAGCCGAACCTTCTTGGCGGCGTTGAGAACCGAGAAGTCGGTCTCGTTCGTGGCGACACCGAGCGTGCGCGCGCCGATCGCCTTGCCGAGCGCGATCTCCACCTTCCCGTCGCCGACGACCGCCAGTTTCTCCGGCGCCACGCCCGCCTGCTCCACGAGACGCTTCAGCGCCGCCTCCTTCGCACAGGACTCGCTCTTCGGGAGCGCGCCCGCAATGTCGTCCGCGAAACCGGCGAACCCGAGCGCCGCCGCCTCGGCCCGCACATCCGCCTGATCGGTGCCACTTGCGAAATAGATCTTCACGCCACGCGTCTTGAGCGCCTGCAAAAACAGGAGTGCGCCCGGCACGTGGTAGGTCGTCGCGGCCATCTTGCCCGACACCACCTCGTCGCGTTTCACGGCCACGGATTCCATCAGCATGTCGTTGTACTCGTTCTTGTAGAACCACGGATCATCCGATGGCATGGCCACGCCCCGCCGCTTTACCTCCTCCAGGAACCCCTTCATCTGGAGGATGGTCTGCACGCCCGTCGTCTCGCCGATGAACGCGTCGATCCACGCCTCGTCGGGAAGGTACTTCATCATCATGCGCTTCATCACGGTCTCCCACCCGCACCGCAAGGTTGAGAACGTGCCGTCGAAGTCGCAGACGATTGCCTTGATCGCGTTGCTCATGTCAGAGCTCCTTTGTGCATTCGATTAATCTGTACTCACAATGAGAAACATCAACTCGTTAGAACTTGGAAATAACCAGAATCGGCGCACGACGTATCAAAAGTGTAGACCTTGTCCACACCATGTGAATGCGCGACCTCGGCTATGAGATAATCCGAGAAATCGGCATCACCCTGCACAAATGCCCTGTATGCTCGCCAGACCTCCGCACGTCGCTCGATTTCAATGGCATCAGTTTCAAACACCAACCGTATCACTTCAAGCAGCCTAGACTTCGGCTGCCTGTATGCCCGTTTGAGCACCCAAACCACCTCGCACAGCACAACGCATGAGACAAAGCCTCTGTTTTCAAGCGATATCTCATTCTCCATGATCGAATTGGCGATTTCCGACTGCACGGGATCGTCCTGAACGAGATAGCGTACAAGCACGTTCGTGTCAAGCCCAATCACCGCCATCCCCCCGTCCCAACCGCCCGCTGCATTTGCGCCACAGACACAGGCTTCGAAGGCTTGGGAACAATTCCCCTCAACCGCTTGATGGGATTACAGGAGCCGATCATCTCGACCCTGTTGTCGGAGACAAAAACAAACGACACGCTGTCGCCCGCCCTGAGATGCATCAATCTGCGCACCTCGGCGGGAATCGTCACCTGTCCTTTGACCGATATGGTTGAAGCCATGGCATTCTCCTTTGCGAACAGCGGCATGATAGCATTTCCTTCCCGCGAAGTAAAGCGCGAAAGTAAAGCGGCGGCGGCACGCCGGGCCAATCGGAGTACCACGGCATCGCCAAGCCGTCACGGGCACAGATTGTAGTTTTCTGACGATCTGTGCCGCCATTAAAACTGGCATCCTGAGAATGCGCCGATCCACTTCGCGTAGTCCGACCACTTGAACGGCGGCTCGCCGTGCAGGTAGTGCGTGCGGTAGGTTTGCGGCGCGCGCGGGGCGCGCGCCCTACCAGCCTCTTGCACGGTGTAGTCAATCAGGAACATTCCTTGGCCTTCCCACGCGACGGACGCGAGGTCGGTCACGCAGTTGGGCGCGGCCTCGTAGTCGCGCTCCAGCACGACCTTGCCCGTCGCGGCCTCGGTCAGCTTCACCTGGCCCTTCGCGGGCGCGAGGAGGTCGTTCACGACGACGAGCCGCCGGTCCTCCGTCACGATGGGCAGCACGTCGCGGTAGGCGGCCTTGAGGGCGAAGTAGGATTTCTTCTTCGTGCCGAAGGAGTCGCAGACGGCATCGGAGATCGTCGGCCAGCCGTCGCGCAGGTTCCACACCACGAACCCGCCCTTCTTCGTGAACTTCTGCGAGCGGAAGAGCTCCACCTGGAACTTGATGGCCTCCGCCTGCGCGCTCTGCGACTGCGCGATGAAGAGGTCGAGGTCGTGGCGCGGCTCGTCGACGAACAGCGCCGAAGTCTGCTTCAGGACGAGGTCGTTGCGGGACAACGGGTA
>JAFRNO010000069.1 GCA_017430155.1 Kiritimatiellia bacterium
CGCCGACCGGCCAGTTGAGCCACACGAGGTAGGTGTTTTGTTTGCGCATGTCGCGAGGATGATAGCACCATCCCGCGCCCTCTGTCAAGAGCGGGGGACAATGAGACATTGAGGCAATCCGCGGAATATGGTAGAATGTTGCCGTCAAAAGAAGGAGAAACAATCATGCAGAACAGAAGAGATTTCCTCAAGGGCATCGCGCTCGCGGGCGCGGCTTCGGCCGCCGGCGGCGCAACGGGCGGCTGGTGGCCGTTTGGCGGGACCGTCGGCTCGCCGATGCACGGATATGCCGCGCCGGCGATTCCCCACATCCGGCTGGGCGTCGTGGGCATGGGCTCGCGCGGCTGCGGGATCGTCAACCGCGCGAGCAAGCTGCCGGGCATCACGATCACGGCCATCTGCGACAACGTGAAGGAGAAGGTCGAGAAGGCGCAGAAGATGCTGGCCGACAAGAAGAAGCCCGCCGCGAAGGAGTACCTGGGCGACACGGCCTGGCAGAGGCTCTGCGACGACCCGAACGTGGACGTCGTCTACAACACCACGCCGTGGGCGCTGCACGTGCCCGTGGCGCTGGGCGCGATGCGCGGCGGCAAGCACGTGTTCACGGAGGTGCCGTCCGCCTTCACGGTGGACCAGTGCTGGGAGCTCGTCGAGACGAGCGAGAAGACGAAGCGCCACTGCATGCAGCTCGAGAACTGCTGCTACGGCGAGATCGAGATGCTGACCTTCAACCTCGCGAAGCTCGGCATGCTCGGCGAGCTCGTCCACGGCGAAGGCGCCTACATCCACGACCTGCGGTGGATGTGCGCGCGCGAGCATCCCGGCGTTGAGTGCTGGCGCTTCGACGAGAACCGCGTCCACGGCGGCAACCGCTATCCCACGCACGGCCTCGTGCCGCTCTGCCTGACGTTCGACGTCAACCGCGGCGACAAGCTCGACTACCTCGTGTCGCTCGAGTCCAACCAGGCGAACTTCAAGGCGTTCATGGAGGCGAACCTCGCCGCCGACAACAAGCGCCGCCTCTCGAAGGTGCGGATGGCGGACATGAACTCGACGCTCATCAAGACGGCGAAGGGGAAGTCGCTCCTCATCCAGCACGACGTCTCCACGCCGCGTCCGTACTCGCGCATCCAGCTCGTCACGGGCACGAAGGGGTCGATCTGCGACTACCCGTACCGCGTCGTGTTCGAGGAGAAGTCCGGCGCGGGCGCGCACAAGTGGTATGACGAGAAGCAGGCGGAGGAGATCCGCATGAAGTACCGCCATCCGCTGTGGAAGACGGTCGGCGAGCTGGCCAAGCGCGTGGGCGGGCACGGCGGCATGGACTTCATCATGGACGCGCGCTGGGCCTACTGCCTCCAGCAGGGCCTGCCGCTCGACATGGACGTCTACGACCTCGCGGCGACGAGCTGCCTCTGCGAGCTGACCGAGAAATCCGTGGACAACCGGTCGCGCGCGTACGACATCCCCGACTTCACCCGCGGCGCGTGGCGCACGAATGCGCCGATGGAGATCGTCGACATCGACCTTTCGAAGATGGGTTTCGAGACCGCCGCGAAGAAAGGCTGAGCGCGATGAAGAAACTCCTGGTTGCCTTGTTTGCCGCGAGCTTCTGCCTGTGGGCGGGCGCGGCTCCGCTCGTGGTTGGCCTCGCCGACATGTGTTCGGAGACGAACGCGGTTTCCGTGCAGACGACCTACGCCGCCGCCGTCGCGGCGGCGGGGAACACGCCGCTCGTGCTGCCCGCGGAGACCGACCGGGCGGTCGTCGCCCGCATGCTCGCGTCCGTCGACGCGCTGGTGCTCTGCGGCGGCGAGGACGTCGAGCCGCGCCGTTACGGGGCGGAGCCGTCGCCGCGCCTGGGGACGGTCAACCTGCGGCGAGACGCCTGGGAGTACGTGCTGCTCGACGAAGCGGTGAAACGGCGCCTGCCGGTCATCGGCATCTGCCGCGGCTGCCAGCTGATCAACGTCTACTTCGGCGGTACGCTGTGGCAGGACCTTCCCACCGAGCGTCCGGGACCGGTCGTGCACCGCGGCAAGGGCGGACATGCCGTCCAGGTCGTTGCTGGTTCCCGCTTGGCGGGTTGTCTGGGCTCGACGAACCTGATGGTCAACACGTCGCATCACCAGGCGGTGAAAGACCTCGCGCCGGGTTTCCGCGTGGCCGCTGTGGCGCCGGACGGCGTGGTTGAGGCAATTGAAAGCGACAACTTGCCGGTCGTGGGCGTGCAGTTTCATCCCGAGAAGCTGTTCGTCAAGAAAGGGCGGAAGGAGTTCCGCGAGATCTTCGCGAACCCGCTGAAGCTGACGGGACGCGGGAAGGGCGTGGATGCGGCCGCGCTGACGACGCCGTGCGCCTACACGAACGCGGCGGGGGAGGTGCTGCTGTATCGGTTCGCAAAGTTGAAGGCTCGGGATGGTAGGGCCCGCTCGCCGAGCGGGCCGAAAGGCGGACGCCTCGGCGAGGCGTCCCTACCAACGCAGTCACAGACGCGGGTACCTCTGGTGCTTTTCCTGCATGGCGCGGGGGAGCGGGGGAACGACAACGCCAAGCAGCTGAAGCACGCGGTCGGGCCGATTCTTGATTTCTTCGCACGGAAGGGCGAGTCGGTCTGTCTGCTGGCGCCGCAGTGTCCCGAAGGGCGCAAGTGGGTGGAGGTCGACTGGTCGGCCCCCACGCATGTGATGCCGGCGCAGCCGTCCGACCCGCTGCGGCTCGCGCTCGAGCTCGTGGACAAGACGATCCGCGAGCAGAACATCGACCCGGCGCGCGTCTACGTGACGGGTCTCTCCATGGGCGGGTTCGGCACGTGGGACGCGCTCTGCCGCCGTCCCGAGCTCTTCGCCGCCGGAATGCCCGTGTGCGGCGGCGGCGATCCGCAGCAGGTGGCGCGTTTCCGCACGGTGCCCGTGTACGCGGTGCATGGCGGCGCGGACAAGGTCGTGCCGACCGCGCGGTCGCGCGCGATGGTGTCCGCGCTGTGGGGCGTGGGCGGACATGTCCTCTACACGGAGTATCCGGGCTGCGGCCACAACAGCTGGGGCCCGGCCTTCTCGGACGACGCCCTCCTCACGCGCTTCTTCTCGCAAAAACGGTAGGGCGGTCGCCCCGCGACCGCCGCGAATATGGTAAACTATACGCCATGCAAATCACAGAAATACTCACCCGCAACGCCAAGGAGTGGCCGAATGACGTTGCGCTCGTCGAAATCAACCCGCAGGAGCTGGAGAAGCGCAACACCACCTGGCGCGAATACTCGCTGATCGAATCCTCGCCCGTGGAGGCGTTCAGGAGCGAAATCACGTGGGCGCAGTTCGACGAGAAGGCGAACCGCTTCGCGAACTTCCTCCTCTCGCGCGGCCTCAAGAAGGGCGACAAGGTGGCCATCCTCCTGATGAACTGCCTGGAGTGGCTGCCCATCTACTTCGGCGTGCTGCGCACCGGCTGCCTCGCCGTGCCGCTCAACTTCCGCTACACGGCGGACGAGATCAAGTACTGCCTGGACCTCGCGGACGCCGACGTGCTCGTGTTCGGCCCCGAGTTCATCGGCCGCGTCGAACAGATAGCAGACCGCGTGCCGCGCGTGAAGCTGCGCCTCTACGTGGGCGACGACTGTCCCACCTTCGCGGAGAGCTACCGCAATCTCGTGGGCTACTGCTCGTCGCGCCTGCCCGCCGTCGCGCTCACGGACGACGACGAGGCGGCGATCTACTTCAGCTCCGGCACGACGGGCTTCCCGAAGGCGATCGTGCTCCAGCACCACTGCCTCATGCATTCGTGCAAGGTGGAGCAGAACCACCACGGACAGACGAAGGAGGACACCTTCCTCTGCATCCCGCCGCTCTACCACACGGGCGCGAAGATGCACTGGTTCGGCAGCTTCCTCGTGGGCGGCAAGGCCGTGCTCCTCAAGGGCGTGAAGCCCGAGTGGATCCTCCGCGCGGTGAGCGAGGAACACTGCACGATCGTGTGGCTGCTCGTGCCGTGGGCGCAGGACATCCTCGACGCGATCGAGCGCGGCGACGTGAAGCTCGCCGACTACAAGCTCGACCAGTGGCGGCTCATGCACATCGGCGCGCAGCCCGTGCCGCCCGCGCTCGTCAAGCGCTGGAAGACCGTGTTCCCGCACCACGACTACGACACCAACTACGGCCTCTCCGAGAGCACCGGCCCTGGCTGCGTGCACCTGGGCCTCGAGCACATCGACCACGTGGGTGCCATCGGCGTGCCCGGCTACCGCTGGGAGTGCAAGGTCTGCTCCGAGGACGGCGCCGAGGTCCCGCAGGGCGAGACGGGCGAGCTGTGGGTCAAGGGCCCC
>JAFRNO010000588.1 GCA_017430155.1 Kiritimatiellia bacterium
GCCCCGCACCGCTTCCCCACATCGATCCTCTGTCCTTTGTCCTTTGTCCTCTGTCCTACCAGCGACAAATCGAAGAGCGCATCGTGGAGCACCACATCCGCCTCTTCCAGATCCCGCAGCCCCCGCACGGTACAAAGCCCCGCGTCGCCCACGCCCGCGCTCACGAAGCGCACGGCTTTCACGAAATGCGCGCGCATCTCCATCAAGCGCGCGTCACCCGCGCGGAACACGACCGCGAGATACCCCTGCGCCTCGGGCGGCGTCAGTTCTTCTAGCGGGATCGGGATCAGCTCCACGCCCGGCGGCGTGCCGCCGTAGAGGCGCGTGATGCCCGCGAGCGCCATCAGCACGGCGTCGTAGCGTCCGTCGCGCAGCTGCTGGATGCGCGAGTCGATCGACCCGCGAATCGGCAGCAGCTTCGCCTTTGGATAGACCTTCTTCGCATACGCGGCCCGCCGCTCGCTCGACACGCCAATCACTGGGACACCGGGCATCTTGCCCGTTGCGCCCGCCCTCACCACCCAGAAATCGCGCGGGTCGGCCCTCTCCGGCAACCAGAACCAATCCAAGTCGTCAGCAATTTTCGGCGGCAGGTCCTTGGCGGAGTGAACGGCGAAATCAATCCGCCCCGCACGCACGGCGTCATCGAGGTCGCGCGTGAAGAAGTCGGGCGCGCTCTTCTCGATCGGCGTCGTGAGGTCCCGGTCGCCGGGCGTCTCCACGGAGACGACGCGGTAGTCCGTGCCCGGAAAGCGCGCACGCAGGAAATCGAGCGCGCCCGCGGTCTGAGCGCGAGAGAGCGCGCTGCCGCGCGCGCCGACGGTGAACACGGCCTTCTTCATTGCTCGACGCCCTCGGGAAACAGCTGATTGAGTATCTGCTCGGCCGGCGTATACGCCTTTTTCTTGTTGTTGCAGTCCTTGCAGCACGGCACGCAGTTGCCGCGCGTGGAGCGTCCGCCGCGCGCGACGGGCACCACGTGGTCCATCGTGAGGTTCGCGGCGCCGACCTGCCGTCCGCAGTAGTGGCACACGCCCTTCGCGAGCTGCGCGCGCCACCAGTCGGTCGCGCGCAGCTCGCGTGCCTTCGCCCGCTCGCGCTTCACGTGCGCGGGATCGGGATGCAGGTCTAGCCAGTCATTCGTTGCCATGCCGATATTCTACCAAACCGCGCGCCCGACCGCAACGGGAGGGTCGCAGCTTGCTGCGACCGCTGCGGCAGTTGACAGACACGGCCGGAATCGGCTAGAATACACGCCGTCCAAACAAAACAGGAGCACACCATGAAACATGTCATCTCCGCAGCCCTGCTGCTGGCCGCCGCCACCGCCGCGCACGGCGCCGTCACCCTCTTCGACTTCGAAAGCGAGGCCGAACGGAAGGCCGCCCCCCGCCGTTTCGCCCACGACCGCACGATCTGCGTGACGAACGCCTTCGCCACCTCCGGACAGTACGCCCTCTACTTCAAGAGCGGTCCCTGGCGCAAGGGACTCGACGAATGGCCGAGCTTCAATTTGGATTCGTCCGTGAAGGACTGGCGCGGCTACGACCGCCTCGTGATCGACCTCGTCAGCATCGGCGAGGGCAACGACTCCCTCTCCACCTTCATCTGCCCGCCCGTGGGACGCGTCCAGAACGGCCTCAACGCCCACACCACCCTTCCGGCGCGCGGCTACAGCCAGTGGGTCATTCCCCTCCGCAACTGGCCCAAGACGTGCAAGCCGGACAACGTCGGACGCGTCCACCTCTTCCTCTCCAACCCCCGCGACGTGCGCGTGTTCATCGACCGCGTCACGCTCCTCAAGAAAGGCGAGCCGCTGCCCGTGCCGGACGGCCCGTGCGTGGGACGCGACATCCTGCCCTTCCTCTCGAAGGCGGCGGCCGAGGCCACTGCCGCGAAGAGCGAGTTTGAAGCCGCGCGCGCCCATCTGCGCGCCTACTGCAACTTCCGCGAGGCGTGCCTCAAGGCCGGACAGGACACCACGAAGATGTGCGTGGGCCTCGCCTCCTCGATGGTGAAGGTGCTGCCGCGCGGCGACGCCATCCCCGCCGTGGCCGCCACGGAGGCGACCGTGCGCCTCGCGCGCAACGAACGCGAGAGCGTGCAGGTGGTCGTGGCGCCCGGCGACCGCGACCTCGAGAACGTGCGCGTGCGCGTCTCCGACCTCCGCCACGCGGACGGAACCGTCTTCCCCGCCGCGAACGTGGCGTGCGACGTGGTGGGATACGTCCACACCGTGCGCAAGGCCCCCTACCGCATCGGCTGCTGGAACGCCACAAATGCCGCACCCGGCTGGGTGCGCGCCACGACGAACGCCCCCGTGGGCTGGTGGCCCGACCCGATCCTCAACTTCCTCGACGGCGTCAAGGTTGCGGATACGGACGCGCAGAGCTTCTGGATCCGCGTGCACTGCCCCGAGAACCAGCGCGCGGGCGTCTACGCGGGCACGCTCACCGTGTCGGCGGACGGCGTCGCGCCCTACAACATCCCGTTCCGCGTGCGCGTGAACGACTTCGCCGTGCCGAAGAAATCCCCGCTGCCGATGGCCATCACGTTCGCCCCCGGCCCGAGCGCGCAGTTCGCCACGCCCGAGGAGCAGGCCCTCAACGCCCGCCTCCTGAAGGACCCCGAATACCCCGGCAACCTCTGGCGCAAGCACGAGCTCGAGTGGGGCGACTTCCTCGCCGACTACTACATCACGATGGACAGCCTCTACCACAGCGGACAGATCCACTGGGACGTCCTCGCCCGCCTCAAGCAGCAGGGCCGTCTCGACCGCTTCAACCTCGGCTACTGGCACTACTTCACCGGCGGCGCGGAGGCGGAGGCGAAGTGGCGCAACACGAAGGTCAAGCAACTCAAAGAGGCCTACGCGAAGGCGAAGGAGCTCGGCATCCTCGACCACGCCTACGTCTACGGCTGCGACGAGATCGCCACCAACTGGTTCGGCAACATCCGCCGCTGCGTGGAGATCCTGAAGGAGGAACTGCCCGGCGTGCCCGTCTCCACCACCGCCTACGACCACGAGTTCGGCGTCGGCACGCCGCTCGACGTGATGGACTGGTTCACGCCCCTCACGCCGAAGTTCGACCCCGAGAAGGCCGCGAAGTCGCGCGCCGCCGGACACCAGGTGTGGTGGTACATCTGCTGCGGTCCGCACGCGCCGCAGGCAAACATGTTCATCGAGTGCCCCGCGATCGAGGGACGTATCCTCATGGGCGCCGAGACCACGCGCCAGCGTCCCGAGGGCTTCCTCTACTACCAGATCACGATCTGGAACTCGCCGCGCTGCATCACCTCGGGCCCCTTCACCGACTGGGACCCGCGCAGCTGGACACGCTACCACGGCGACGGCAGCTGGACGTGCGTGGGCCCCGACGGCAAGCCCCTGCCCACCGTGCGCCTCGAGAACTTCCGCGACGGCCTTGAGGACTTCGCCTACGCCCTCGAACTCGAGCGCAAACTCAAAGCCCGCACGGGAGGGTCACAACTTGTTGCGACCGCCACCGACGACGCCTGGACCCGCAAGGCGAAAGAGCTCCTCGCGGTACCCGGCGACGTGATGCAGTCCATGACGCAGTTCACGGGCGATCCCGCCGCCGTCCTCCGCTGGCGCGACGCAATGGCCGACCTCATCGAGACCCCTTGAACCTCCAGAAGACGAAGAGGGTCGTGAAGAGGAGAAGAAGCGCGACCGGGAGCGCGATCCACGCGGAGCCGACAAACGGCGCAATGAGGTAGGCGACGAACGAGACGCCGGCCACTACGGCGGCAGCAATCGCCCGTGCGATTCTCATCTGCCGCCCCATGTTCCCTCACTTGCAGGCGAAGGAGAGCACGAAAACCGTCTCACCGGGGATTTCAAGCATATGGCGGCCGTTCTCGAAGCGCCACGTGCCGCCGTTCACCAGCTCGTCCGCCGTGGACGCGCCCGCGAGGGACGTGAGCGTCACGCGAACGGGCTTCTCCGAGAGGTTGTACACCGTCGCGTACCGGTCGCCGAACTGCTCCGTGATCACGTCGGGGCTGTCCGAGGCGAGGAGGCGGTTCACGGGACGCCACCCGGCCTCGCCCACGCGGATGCAGAGCGGCATGTACTTCTTGAAAAGCGGACGGTCCCGGTTGTAGTAGGCCGGGTTGTCGAAGTAGTGGTTGGAGGACGCGTTGGCCGAGAAGAAGCTCGGGTACATGCCGTACGCGAGCGCGCGCTGCATGTACTTCTCCGTCATCTCGTACGAGAAGGTGTCGAACACCGTGTTCATCAGGAAGCAGAACGGCTTCGCGCCGCACAGCGCGCGCGCGTACATGAGCGCCGCGTCCGACATCGGCGCCCACTTCCCGTTGCGGCCCCAGTTCGTCTCCGTGCCCAGCACGTCCAGGTACGGCGCGAGCCACCACCAGTGTCCCGGCGTGCTGTTCGCCATCATGCGGCGGCCGAGGGGACGCACCTTGTGCCACGCCCCGCGCACGTATTCGTACCCCACCATTCCCTTGAACACGCCCGGATTCCGGTTGTACGTCGACCAGGTGAGCGGCGTGTCCATCCCCGCGAAGTTCGCGCGGTTGAAGTCCAGCGGCGCGGTCACGTACATCTCGGAGGAATCGACGTATTCGCCGTCCAGCCCTTCCGGGAACGTTCCGCGATAGTTCTTCGCGAAATGGTCGTCGCCCAGCTTCGCCGCGAACTCGCCCTTCGCGCCCTGCCCGGGCGCGCCGTTGAGGTTCCAGGCGATCCCGTTGCACCACGGCGTGTCGAGGATGCGCCCGTACGGCCGCCCGTTCTCGTCCTTCATCGCGCACGCCTTCCACGCCTGGGCGTAGCGGTGTCCCTTCGCCGCCAGGCGCTCCGCCTCGGCCACGCACTCGTCCATCGTCGCCTGCGCGCGGCCGTCCTTGCCCTTGATGGCCATCCACCACGTGGACGGCTCGGTGTAGCGGTACGTGGTGATCCCGTGCGCGTCGTCCCATGCAGTCTCGTCGTTCCCCTCCTTGATTGCGAAGCCGAAGTCCTCCCAGCCCTGCACCTTCGAGATTTTCCGGAACGCCATCCAGTTGCCCTGCTTCGTCTGCTTCACCTCGTTGAACTCCGGAAACAGCCTCTGGTACGCCTCCAGCGCGCCGCGGAAGCCGTCCTTCGCCTCGAACGGGAACACGACGAATCCCAGCCGCGCGGACTTCTTCTCGGGCACGAGCGCCACGTCGAACGCCGCGTAGAGGAGGCGCAGCCCCGCCTGGAGCGACACGCGCGAGAACGCGGGGCGACGCGGGTCGAACCCGATCGCGATGCCCTTGCCGTCCACCGAAGCCGCGAGGAACGGCCAGCGCGAGAAGCAGCCCGCGCCGCACGGCGAGGCCAGCGTCTCGCGGCATTCGCCCTTCAGCGCCGTCACGTCCTTCATCGTGCGCGGCGAGTCGAACCATGTGAGCTTCTCGCCGCCGAGCGGCAACGCGTACGCCAATGTGAGTGCACGATCACCACTCTCCTCCGCCGTCATCGTCACGTCGAAGAACCGCGCGCCGCCCTTCTCCTCGCACGCCGTTGCGAGGCGCACGCCCCGCGCCGCGTCCTTCACCTTCGCGAACCCGCTCTCCGCGCGCGCGTCGCGCAGCAGGAAGCCGGGCGCGCCAATGGGCTCCGCCACCTTCACCGGCAGGCCGTCGAAGAGGATCGGACCGCCCTCCGCGCCGAAGAACTCGAGCGCCGGCGGACGAAACCTCCCCCGCAGGCCCACGCTGTACCGCGCGATGCCGTAGATTCCGAGCGAGCGGACCGGCTTGGACGGCGTGAGCATCACGGCGCGCGTCCGCCACTCGCACGGTGACACGGGGAACGCGGCCGTCTGTCCCCAGAGATGGTCGCCGTCCATGTACGAGACGTCCACGTAGAGCTCCAGCACGCCCGTGCCGTCGCCCGCCTCCACCTTGCCCTCCATCGTGACCCGGACCGCTTCCGGCGCGCGCTGCTTGAGCGTCGCGTACCACCCGGCGCCGCAGATGCGGTCCGCGTTGGTCGTGACCGTGCAGACGACCTCCTCGCCGTCGCGCGTGAAGCCACCCCGGTACTGGGCCGCCTTCGCCGCCGTGAAGCGCGTAACCTTGACCGCCGACGCGCCGTCGATCGGCACCAACGCATCCGCCGCGACCGCGCTCGCCGCAACCGCCACCAGCGAAACCAAAAACACTTTTTTCATTAGCCTATCCTTTTACCGAATGATGATCGAGGAGCCACGGGGCACGATGTCGACGACGAACGCGCCGTTGTCAAGCGCAAAGGTCGTCTTCCAAGCCTCAGGCATGAGGCTCGCCGTCCAGCCCGCAA
>JAFRNO010000589.1 GCA_017430155.1 Kiritimatiellia bacterium
CGTGCGCCATCACGTGGAACCAGCTGCTGCCGATGGCGATTCGCCCTTCGCCCTGGAAGGTGGTGTTGTACATGTAGAACTGGTTGCCGCTGCCCCGGACGAACTCCGTGCGCAGGGTGTGTCCGTTCATGAACACGTCCACGTGGGCGTACGAGGGGCCCACGAGGCCGAAGCTCTTGTTGCTGACCATGGAATCGTCCGCAAGGGTCAGGCTGGCGATTTGCCGGTTGCTTGTACGCGAGGAGCGGCTGGCCATCAGCGTGCCGCCCGCCAGCACGTAGTTGAAGGCACACGAGAACGCCCCGCAGTTGTCGAAGACGGCGCCGGAGTCCACCGTGACGACGGATGTCTCGGGCCCGACATTGGCCCGGTAGCCGCTGGAGGACGGCACAAGGCGCAACACGCCGGCCGCCACCTCCGTGCCGCCCTCGTACGACTGGTTTTCCTGCGCCGCGATGAACGTGCCCGCGCCCTCCTTCACGAGCTTGAGCTTGCCGGTGAGCGACACGCTGTCGTTCACGAGGATGTCGTTCGCGGGCACTTCCACGCGCAGCCTGCCGCCGCCCACGGAGTCCGTGATGGTGGTCTCCGCCTTCAGCACGGACGCGATCCCCGCCACCTGCAGGTCGTGCCCGTGCAGGTCGATGAGCGCCCCGGCCGGCACCACGAACGTGCCGAGTCCGCGCCAGTCGCAGTTTGCCGTCAGCGTGACGATTCCCGAGAACCGGATAGACGCGCACGTCGGCATCTCGCCCGCCTTCAGCTGTATGGCCGTGTTGCCCGTGACCTCGATCACGCACGCCGCGTCGCCTGCAGACTCCTTCGCGACGAGGTAGACGCCGTCCGCGCGCACTTCGGCGGCGTACGTCGCGGCCGTCGTCTCGTCGAGCGTGAACACCGTCCCGTACGAGGGCCGGACATCAAAGGAAAGTACCTTCAACCCCGGCGCGAGGTCCGTGCGCGCGGCGAGGTCGAGCGGAACGTTCTCGGAGATGATGCGCCCCGTCTTGAACGCGCCCGTGCCCTTGTTGTAAAGGTTTGTTCCGGAAAGAAGGTCGTGGAAGCAGGCGACGCCGTTCGTGTCCACGGCGGGGATGAGGTTCAACAGGGGCGTCCCGTTCTCGTAGACGTCGTAGTGCCAGATTCGGGACTTCGAGAACCAGTCCGCCGCGCCGTTCGACTTGCTGGCCGCGAAGATGTACATCGGCGTGTAGCTCGTCTTGAAGTCCGTGCTGAACGTGCCCAGCAACGCGCCGTCAACCGAGACGTTCTGGCCGGCATCGTTGAACACCACCTCGTGACGCTGAAGCGTAGGGTAGGCAACGGCAGGTGGGTCTGGAGCGCCGTAGACGTAACGTTCCTTTCGCGCCTCCGTGGCGGCGAGAGAGACGGGGTAATAGCGCGACGGGCTCTGCACGCCGCCGATCATCGCGCCCCACGTCTGCGTGGGTTCCGTATACTGGTAGCCCACGTCCGTCTGCATGTTCGACGTGGCGAGGAGGCCGGTGTCGACGTACTGCGTGCCCGTGGCCTCCAGGTAGTCGACCAGGTACCAGTACGGCTTGGCCTCCTCCACGTCGCCTCCGTCCGTGCGCGGACCGGCGGTGAAGGAACCCGTGCCGATGTTTCGGTAAAGCTTCTGCTCCACCTCGTCGAACATGCACGCCTCGCCGTTCGCATCCACCACGGGGATGAACTTCCGCGCGAGGACGCCGTTCGTGACGAATTCGCACCCGTAGATGCGCGCCGCCGAATACCAGTGGTTCTTCGTGATGTCGGCGCTCTCCGAGTTGCAGCCGAAAAGCCAGCACGTGCGCGTGGCGGCACTCAGTTGGGCGGTGAACTCGCCCATGTCCTCGCCGTCCACGAACACATGGTGGTTCTCGTCGTTGAAGATGATCGACCGGCGCGTGCGCACAAGATGAGTCTTTCTGAGCTGTATGCTGGAGTACACGTAGCGCTCCTTCATGAGGCTCCCGTCGAGCGAGACGGGGTAGTAACGCGTGGTCCCCGCACTGGACGTGCGCACGCCGGCGATCATGTCGAAGTTTCCGCTCCCGGAAACCGTCTCCATGTACTCGTAGTCGCACGTGAACGTGGTGTTCCACGAGGGGATGATCCCCGTGTCGATGTACTGCGCGCCGCTCGACTCCAGGTACTGCACGCGGTGGTCGTACGTGTCCGCGCCCGAGGCCGAGAGGATCGCGCTTGACGCGACCGCCACCACACACGCCACAAAGGCCCTCTTTTTCATCATTTCTGTGCTCCTTCTTCTCCGCGCGCCGTCAATTCGGTCCACTGGCTCCAACTGGATAAATTTGTACTTGGCGATAACATACCATAATTCAGCCTTTCCCCGCAAGCCGAAAGTGCCCTGTCGGCCGCGCCCGGCTGATTCACGCTGTTTTCATGACGGAAAATATGCTAAACTCTTCCGCAACGACACCCAGATAGGAGAACTCGCCGTGCATCGACACAGATTCCTCGCGCTCGCAACTGCGACCCTCGCGGCAACCCTTGCCGCCGCGCCGGCCTTCAACGACCGTCCCGCCGCCGCCGGCGAGTGGGGCGCGCGCCCCGCCGAGGGGAGCGTGTGCCGCGAGACGCCGCCCGCGTTCGTGTGGCGTCCGCAACCGAAGACCCGCGCCTACGACCTCCAGTACGCGCGCGCGGCGGAC
>JAFRNO010000590.1 GCA_017430155.1 Kiritimatiellia bacterium
CACCCGCACGTATGTCCACGAGTAGTTGCCCGAGCTGTTCCTCCAGGACCACGAATAGACGTCGCCGTTGCTGATGTAAATGCACGCGAAGACTTCGGACGATCCTTCCACGCCGAAGAGGCGCCACTGCCGCGTGAGCGGACTCAGGAACGCAAAGTCGACGACGATCTTCGTCTTCGGGTTCACGTGGTAGTCGAGCACGACGCCCTGCGTGCCGTCGCTCTCGATGTACGGATCCTCGGCAAGCGCCGACGACGCCAGGCCATAGGCGATTCCCATCGCCGCCATGCAAACAAACGTCTTTACCATTTTTCAGTTCTCCGTACCTTCATAAGGCGGTTAGCGGAAGTAGAGCAGCGTGCCACTCGTGTTGCGCAACGTGATGGTGCCGTTCTCGACCTTGACCTGAATGTTGTCCACGGGCGCGCCCGCGACGGTCACGGCGACCTTCGCCTTGGCCGCTTCCTCCGTCAGGCCGTACAGCGGGCACACCGGTATCCTGCCGCGCGTCGGCTTGTCCGCGTAGTCAACCGTGATCGCGCCGACGTTCGCCAGCATGTCGACCGCCGCGTTCGAGAACGCGAGCACGTTCGCAAGGTCGGCCGTGTTCGGGGCCACGTTCCTGAACGCGAGCGTGCCGCCCTCGAACTTGAACGGGCCAGAGATCGTCGCATACGTGCCGGTCGCCGCCACGTCGCCGTAGATCACCGCCGCGTTCTCCGCCGCGCCGTTCGCGAGCCGCGCGCCCGAAGCGAGCGTCACGCCGCCCTGCACGTAGCCGTCCGGGCAGACCGTGAGCTGGAGCGTCTGCTCCGAGAATTGCGTCTGTGCGCCATTCGCCACCTGGTAGGAAATGGCGGGCTTGCTCGTGTCCCACGGCCCGGCATCACCGGCGAAGTCCGCTATCTGAATGCGGAAGCTGTGCCAGCCGCGCGCGAGCGTGACCTTGTAGGTGAGCGTGTTGCCGCTCGTGCCCGTCAGGCCCGTGTCAACCCCATCAAGCCAGAGACCGCAACGGTCGTCGTACTGCGAACGGAACGTCCACTCCTTGTCCGCATTCTCCTCCGTCACGAGGAACCAGCCTTCGAAGCGGTTTACTGTATACCCGTTCATGTAGGGGGCCTGCGCGGAAGACGCACCGCCTTTCCCCTGGATCATCTGAAGATTGTTCGTGATGCAGCGGAAATCCCAGTCAAAATCCCCGTTCCACAACGCGGGCGAAGTGGAAGAATTTCCGACCGTGGCCTCCGTGCCCTTGTAATGGCTCCAGCGGACAGTGTTCGCGTTGTCCCCTGCGCCGCGGTCGGCCGCGGGACGCATCTTCACGGTATGCACGCTGAACGGCGTGTAGGTGGACGAGCCGTTCGTGTTGTAGGCCATCGTCGGCACGCCGCCGAAGTCGCCGCCGAGGTCGACCGAGACCTGGCGGAACGTATGCCAGCCGGCCGCCAGCTCGTTCGTGCCGTACCGTGTCGCGCACTTGGCGCCGCCGATGGAGGAGAGGACCATCTCGCCGTCGATCTCGAGCAGGATGTAGTCGTCGCTATACCCCTTGAAGTACCACTTGCCCGCCTTCTCCGGCTCGACGTAGAACTGTCCCACCGCGTACGCCGCCTGGTGGTTCCGGTTGCCGAACGGACGATTGGCGGCGGCGGGCTTCGTGAGAAGGAACGTTTCGTCATGCGTGATCGTGCCGCGCGTCGTGCCGCCGATCACGCGGTTGAAGCGGCTGGTGATGCAACCTTCCTTGCCGAACTCGTCACCGCCGTCGCGCGCCGTGAACACCGCGCTGCGGTTCGCCGCGATGTCCACCGTGGCCGAGGCGCCCTCGCCGAGGTCAAGGCCACCGAGGAGCGAGGCCGCGCCCTCGAGTCCCGCCGTGAAGCCGTCGCCGACGGTCCACTTGCCGCCGACCGCGCCCTGTATCTCGTTGGTGCCCACGAGCGTCGCCGCGCCGTTGAGCGTCACGTCGGCGTCGCCGAACAGCGCGGTCGTCCACGTGGCCGTCGTGCCGTCCGTCTGGTTGAGCGTCCAGCCGCCCGCCGCGCCGTCCTTGAAGCTGAGCGGCATGAAATACGGGATCGACCAGTTCGCCGTCGCGTTGAACGTGCCGCCCTTGAAGACGAGGAAGCCGTCCTCCGTGTTGTCCTCGAATTCATTCGAGAGGAAGCCCGCGCCGCCGTAGTTGAACGTGCCGCCGTTCTGGCGGAAGACGCTCGTGCTGTGCCCGCCGAGGTAGGCGAAATTCGTCGCCGTGTTCGCATGCAGCAAGATCTGCGCTTTGTCCACCGTCACCGTGCCGGCGTTCAGGACGAACTCCGCGCGGGGGCTGCTGTAGCCGATGTAGAACAGCGTGTTGGTGTGGTGAATCGTCCCGCCGTCTACGGACAGCACGGACTTGACATTGTCGTAGACGTTGGTCCCGCTGTCGCCGATCGCGATCTTGGAGACGGTCAGCGTGGTGCCCTCGCCAATCGAGACGGTACCCCCTTTCACGAAGGGGCTGCCCCAGCCGATATAGAAGTTGCTGACGTCAAACGTCGAATCAAGGAACGTCGCCGCCACGCTCGCGTTGGCGAGGTCCGAGATGCCGAAGTTGGCGCAGGTGACGTTTGCGCCGGAGAAGGTTCCGCCCCCGCGGAGCATCACCGTCCCGGACGACTTGCTGCCGGCGAGCGTCAGGCCGGCCATCGGCGCGCTGCCCAAGTACATGTTGCCGCCGGTCATGCTGATCGTGCCGTTGACGGTGCCGTTGTAGATGATGTCGCCGGCGGTCTGGGTGAGCGTGGCGCCGGGTGCGACCGTGATTGTGCTGTTGTTGGTCGTCACCCCGCCCCCGTCCATCGTAATCGTGTTCGCGCCCGATTCGACCCTGATGGCGAGGTTCGCCGGATAGATGAAGTTCTGGTACGAGGATATGCCGCCGCCGTACATCCGGATGCCCTCGTCGATTTTCCACTTGGTGCTGTTGCCCTCGACCCGAACCCGGGCTCCGTTCGTGACGACGATTGCCTTGAGATCCACGGTCGCGTTCACGATGCCGAAGTTCGACGTGTTCTTCACGGTGAGCGTCTTGCCCGGCCCGGTGATCGAGCCCGAGGAGCGCACATACCCCGAGACGCCGCGCACGTCGAACCGCTTCGAGCCGCCCATCGTGGCGTCGTCGTCCAGCACCATGTCGCTGAAGGTGTAGTAGGTGTTATATGCGTCGTTCACGATCGCGCCCTGTCCGTCGACGCCCTCGCCGGAGACGCGGACGAGCTTCTCGCGCGTCACCATGGAGCGTGCGGCGTTGGCCGGATCGCTGTTGCTGAAGTTGACGTCGAGCGTGGCGCCGTCCGCCACCACGATCGGCGCCGCGTCCGCCGTGCTGCCAAGGGGGCCGCTGAGGTCCGCACCCATCCTGAACACGCCGTTCGAGACGAGAAGCGGCTGCGCGTCGAGTCCGCCCGTCGCGTTGAACGTGAACGTGCCGGATCCGGTCTTGACGATCGACCCCGCGCCGCCGAGCTTGCCCGCGCCGTTCAGCGTCACGTCGCCGTCCGCCGAAATCGCCACGTCGCTCGCCTCCACGTCGGCGGGAAGACTGATCGTCGCCGCATCCGCCACCGTCACCTTCGCGTAGGGCGTGAAGGCGACCTGCTCGCCCGCCGCATTCGTCCAGGCCGCCACGGCGTCGGACCACACGGACTCGCCCGTCGGATGCCAGAAGAGGTCCGCCGCCGCGCCGCCGCCGGCCGTCGGCGTGAAGTTGAGGACTCCGCCCGACACGGAGAACGCGCCGGAGACGCCGGCAGGGAGAAGCGCGGTGAACTTCGCCTCGTCGCCGGCGGCCGCGCCGGAAAGGATCGGGATCGGTACGCCGTTCACGAAGGTGAAGCCCGTCATGTCGACCACCACCGTGCCTTCTGCGGGCAGGTTGAGCGAGCCGCCGGAAACGTCGAAATACGCGTTCTGCGCCGGCTTGAGGAGCGTGCCCGCGCCGAGCGTGAGCGGGTAGGGATGGCCGATCACGACCGTGTACGCGAGCGTCGCGCCGCCGTTGACCGTCAGGGGGCCGTATCCTTGCGCGCCGGAAGTGGACACGGTCAGCGTACCGGCCTTCACGACCGTGCCGCCGGAATGCTTCTTCTGGCGGTTCTGCATGATCATCTCGCCGACGCCCTCCTTCACGAGCTTGCTGGCATTCGGAGAGGTAAAGGAATCGAAGGTGACGGTATGGTTCCCCGTGTCGACCGTAAAGGTGTGCGAGTTGAAGTTCAGCCCCCAGTCGTCGTCCTTCGGCGCGCCGCTGTCCGTCCGCGCCGGCTCGTAGATGGTGAGGTCATCCTTCGCCGTGAGCCGCGCGTCCGCAAACATCTTGAACGAATAGTCCTTGCGCTTCATGCCGAATCCGCCCGCGCCCACGACGAAGTTCGTGACGTAGACGTCGATCTGCCCGTGGCCGGTCACGTTCTTGTAGATGCCGTTCGCCTCCACGGTGCCGATGTTGCCGGAGCTGGAACCGAAGTTGCGCGGCGTGCCGTTCGCGCCCACGGTGATGTCGCCGTTCGCGACGAGGCGTCCGCCCGCGAGCTTGAAGTCGAGTTTGCCGGCGATCGCGATGCTGTCGAACGTTGCGACGGCGCCCTCGCTCACTACGAGCGACAGCGGGGTGTTCGTCGTACCCGCAAGGTTCTTTCCCGTCACCGTTGAGTTCTCCGCCACGACGAACGGATAGCCGTTCTGCTGCTGGGGAATCGTCCAGTTTTGCGTGAACGTGAGGTTGCCGGAAAGGACGCGGCTCGCGCCGCCCATGCCGGAGAGCGAGTCGTCGGGACGGATCGCCGTCGCGCCACCCGCAAACGTCGGGGCACGCACCAGGCACTCCACGAGGTAGGTTCCGGCAAAGGCCACGGGACAGTTGAAGGTCACCCCACCGTCGGTGCACGTGATGACCTTCGTGACCGTCAACGTTCCCGTACCGCCCACCGTCGCCGCCGAGACGTCTTCAAACAGGATCGTGTCGCCCGAACCCGGCGCCGTCGCCGGAACCGCGCCGTCCACGCGCCAGTTGCCGGGCGTCGCCCAGTCGCCGCCGTCCGCGCCCGCCCACACGTAGGCGCCTGTCGCGTCGCTCGGAAGCGCGAGCACGCCATTGATTACGGACAACGTGTTCCCGGCAAGCGTAAAACGCGAGAGGTCGGCCGCGTCAACCCCCGTCAGGATGGCGAACGGCGCGCTCATGCCGGACGGAATCGTCAGGGTGACGGCGGCCCCCGAGGCGAACTCAACCGCGCCCATGCGCCAGGGGCCATTGCCGATGGCGAGCGTCACGCCGTTCTCGAGGTAGAGCGTGCCGGGGCCGTCCACCTGGTTGGAAACCGTTACGCCGCTGGCGATCTCGAAGCGCGCCCCTTCCGACACGGTCACGGCGCCCGTGCCGACCTGCCCGGTCACCGCGAGACGCAGAGTGCCCTCGTCAATGCGGGTGCCGCCGGAGTAGGTCTTCTTGTAGCCGGACTGGCCGTTGAAAGTGTCCGTCATCACGAGCGTACCCGCACCCGTCTTCCGGATGGAACCGCTGC
>JAFRNO010000591.1 GCA_017430155.1 Kiritimatiellia bacterium
ACGCCCGCCGCGCGCGACTTGAAGATCCCCGGGCGGGAACTGGCCGGCATCCATCTCGCACTTGAACTGCTGGAAGGGCAGAACCGGTTCCTCACGGGCGAAATCGACGCGCCGCGGATCAATGCGAAGGGCAAAGACGTGCTCGTGATTGGCGGCGGCGACACGGGCAGCGACTGCGTGGGAACAGCGATCCGCCACGGCGCGAAGTCCGTCACGCAGATCGAGATCATGCCGAAACCGCCGGAGGACCGGAGCGGCTCCACTCCCTGGCCGCTCTGGCCCTACATGCTCCGCACCAGCTCCAGCCACAAGGAAGGGTGCGAGCGGCGGTGGAATCTCAACTCGCTGCGGTTTGTCGGTGACGATGCCGTGGCGGGAGTGGAAGTGGAAGCCGTCGAATGGGAGCTGTCGCCCGAGGGCAAGCCGCTCAAATTCCATGCCGTGCCCGGCACGAAGGAAACGATCAAGGCCGACCTCGTCTTTCTCGCGATGGGATTCACGGGCGTGCCGGCCGACAATCCCATCGTTGCGCAGCTCGGTCTTGCCCAGACGCCGCGCACGGCGCTCATCCCGGATCCCGCGCACGGCATCTACTGCGTGGGCGACTGCGCCTCGGGTGCCTCTCTCGTCGTTCGCGCCCTCGCGAGCGGCAAGAACCTCCCCCTGGAATGACCGCGCCAACTTCCGCATTTGCGGCAGTTTTCGCTTGTCTCGGGAAGCGGGTTATGAGATACTAACGCCGTCATGGCGAATACTGCATTCTCGTTTCGACTCTCCGCGGTCTGTCTGGGACTGGCGGCCTCACTCTGCGCGCAGACGGCTCCCGCGCCGTCCGCCGTCGACGCGTCCCCGGCCGTGCCGCCGGCGTTCGTGAACGACATCTGCCTGCCGTCCGCGCTCTACATGCTCGCCGACACGCCGAACGACGTGTTCGTGCAGCCGTTCCTCAAGCGCTGGCGTCCGTACAACGACTTCGTGCGCTTCGGGATGAAGGACAAGAACGCGTTCAGCCGCCGCCTCAGCCACGTGGCCACGGTCAGCAAGCCGACGGACGGCGCGGTCCTGCACGTGGACCTCGTGAACGGCGACGAGTTCAAGACGGTGAAGCGTCTCGCGCCGGTCCTGCGCGTGGGCCGGAAGGGCGTCGGCGAGAAGGACGTCTACGCCCAGATCATCGGCGACAGCCTCACGCACGGACGCTTCTTCCAGGCCGCGCTGCTGGACTCCGGCTACGTGCCGAAGCTGCACCTGGTGGGCCTGCTGAAGTTCGCGGACGGGCAGTACAACGAGGGGCGCGGCGGCTGGTCGCTCGCCACGTACTTCAGCGTGCCGTCGCGTCCGGGCCGCTCCTACCACGGTTTCATGCAGCCGGAGGGCGCGCGCTACTGGGGCAACCGCGCGTTCTGGAAGATGGCGTGGCGGTGCGTGCGGAAGACGCAGCCGAAGGGCTTCGAGCCGTGGTATTCCTGCGCGCGCTTCGACTCCTGCGTCACGCGCTTTGACGAGCAGACGGGCGTGCTGCTCAACCCCGTGGAAGGCGACGTGCAGTTCGACGAGGCCGAGAAGTCGTTCGTGCGCTACGACGGCGCCGCCTGGCGCGCCGTGCCCGCGAAGTCGCTCAAGTGGCGCTTCGACTACGGCAAGTACCTCCAGATGTGGAACATCCCGCCGCCGCAGTTCCTCTTCGTGTCGCTCGGCGTGAACGACTTCCGCGGCCGGCTGAACGCCGACTACTCGCAGTGGGAGCGCCAGATCACGACGATGAAGGAATCGTACCTCGCGGCCTGCCCGGGCGGCAAGTTCGTGATCGCCATCCCGATCTCCACCTGCGGCTCGATCGACAACGCGGCCGGCGACTTCACGCCGCTCCAGAACGCCGCCATGTGGAACTTCCGCAACTGGCTCATCCAGACGTTCGACAAGCGCGAGAAGGACGGCTTCTACCTCCTGGACGGCGGCATCGCCACGGACAACGACCACGGCTTCAACCTTGCCAAGGGTTCCGTCACGGTTCCGTTCGAGGGCTGCACCGGCGAGGAGAAGCTGCGCGTCCAGACGGGCAATCCCCATCCCTACCCCAACTACGTCACGATGGGCCTCCCGTTCGCGGCGTTCATCCAGTATTACCGCTGAGGAGACGAACACGATGAAAAGGATTCTTCCGGCCGCGCTTGTCCTGGCCACCGCGTGCGCGCAAGGTGCGCCGCATGTGATCGAGGTGAAGCCCGGCGGATCGCTGGAGGCGGCGCGGGACGCGGCGCGCGCGCTGCCGGCGGAAAAGCGCGCGGACGGCGTGGAGATCGTGCTCGCGCCCGGCGTCTACCGGCGCTCGGCCACATTGAAGCTCGATGCACGTGACGCGGGCGTGACGTGGCGTTCGGCGGACGGCGGACGCGCCGTGCTCTGCGACGGCATTGAGCTGAAGCCGGAGCGCTTCAAGCCCGTTTCGGAGGGGACGCCGCGCGTCGATCCCGCCGCGCGCGCGCAGGTGCTCGTGGCCGACCTCGCGTCGGAGAACGCGTGGCTCGGCGACGTCCTGAAGCGCGATGTCCGCGCGCCGCTGCCCATTCCCGAGCTGTTCGTGGACGGCGTGCGCATGACGCCCGCGCGCTGGCCGAACGAAGACTGGTCCACGATCGCGAAGTTCATTGATCCGGGAACGAAGAACAACGACGGCAGCGTGGGCGACTCGCTCCAGGGCCCGAAGGCAAATACCCAGCCGCGCGGTGGCACCTTCGGGTATTCCGGCGACCGTCCCGCCCGCTGGACGGGCGCGCCGTACGTGTGGCTGCACGGGTTCTGGTGCTTCGACTGGTACGACGCCGTCATCCCCGTCGCGTCCATCAACACGGCCTCCAACTCCATCACCTTTGCCGTGCAGCACCAGTACGGCGTGCGCGCGGGCAATCCCTCGCCGCGCCGCTGGCGCGCCGTGCACCTGCTGGAGGAACTGGACGCGCCGGGTGAATACTACGTCGACCGCGACGCGAAGAAGCTCTACCTCTACCCGCCGGCGTCGTTCGGGAAGGACTCGCGCGTGGTCCTCGGCGCGAAGTGGCGTCACTTGCTCGCCGTCGAGAACGGCGCGGACATCGTCTTCCGCGGCATCGACTTCACCGAATGCCAGGGCGATGCCGTCCTGCTGAGGCGCTGCACGCGCGTCGCGCTCGAGAAGTGCCGTCTCTACAACATCCGCTGCAAGGCTGTCTACGCGGAAGGCTGCACGGACTGCCGCGTCGTCACCTGCGACATCCACGACACGGGCACGGGCGGCGTTTCGCTCGGCGGCGGAAACCGCAAGACGCTCACGCCGGGGCGGAACCTCGTCGAGGACTGCCTCATCCGCGACTTCTCGCAACACTGCCTCACCTACGCGAGCGCCATCCAGATCGGCGGGTGCGGCAACGTCGCGCGCCACAACGAACTGTCGGGCGCGCCGCACATGGCGGTGGGCCTGTACGGCAACGACCACGTGTTCGAGTACAACGTCGTGTCGAACGTCTGCATGAGCTCCGACGACGCGTCCGCCTTCTACAAGGGACGCAACCCGTCCTGCCGCGGCAACGTGCTGCGCTACAACTTCTGGAGCGAAATCGGCTCGCCGCGCGGGCACGGCAACGCGGCCGTGTACTTCGACGACGGCGACGGCGGCGACTTCGTGGTCGGCAACGTGTTCTACCGCTGCGGCGAGCCGGGCTTCGGCGGCTTCGGCACTGTGTTCTGCCACGGCGGCTACTCGAACGTCGTCGACAACTGCATCTTCATCGAGTGCAAGCGCCCGCTCGGCTCGGCGCCGTGGTCGCAGAAGCGCTGGGCGGACTTCCTCCAGTCGCCCCTGGAGCAGGGACGCCTGACGCAGGAGGTCGACATCCGCAAGCCGCCGTACACCACGCGCTATCCCGAGCTCGTCGGCTACTTCGACCCGCAGCCCGACGCGATCCGCTGGAACGCCGCCTTCAACAGCGCGTTCGTGGACTGTCCGGCGAAACTACCGGGTCGGAAGCCCGGCGAGAAGCGCCCCGGCATCCTCTCGGGCCGCTGGTACACGAACGCGACAGACGTGGTGTTCAACCACGATCCGGGCTTCCGCGACCGCGGCGGGAAGGACTTCGGGCTCGTCCCCGATGCCGAGCTCTACAAAAAGATCCCCGGCTTCAAGCCGATCCCGTTCGAAAAGATCGGCTTGCTGACGCGGCGCGAAAAAAGGTAAAATAGAGACTCCTATGAAAATCAGAGACATTCTGGCGTCCGGAAAGCCGTCCGTTTCCTTCGAGGTGTTCCCGCCGAAGGCGGACGCCTCGTTCGAGCCAATCCGCGCGGCCGTGGCGCGTCTCGCCCAACAGCGGCCCACATTCATGTCCGTGACCTACGGTGCCTCCGGCAACGCGCAGGCGAACACGGCCGAGGTGGCCGCGTTCGTGCAGAGCCTCGGCGTGCCCGCGCTCGCGCACCTCACGTGCGTGGCCGCGTCGCGCGACAAGATCGCGGAGGAGACGTCCGCGCTCCGCGCCGCGGGCATCGAGAACATCCTCCGCCTGCGCGGCGCCCTGCCGCGCGCCCTCGCGGCGCCGCCGCCCGGGCACTGCGCGCACGCGGCCGACCTCGTGCGCGCGCTCCAATCAGGCGGCTTCTGCCTCGGCGGCGCGTGCT
>JAFRNO010000592.1 GCA_017430155.1 Kiritimatiellia bacterium
CATAAACACCCTCATTCCAAGCGCATGCGCCTTGTCGTTGAACGCCTTGAAGTCGGCGTCGCCGCCGTATTCAGGGTCGATCTTGTCGTAGTTCGAGATGCGGTACGGGTTCTTGGGCGTGTGGTAGCCGCTCTTCTTCTGGCGGGCGCTCCAGCCGGACTCGTCCATGTCGCAGTCCATCTCCACGAACGGGCAGAGGTACACCACGTCCACGCCTACCGACCGCACGTGATCTAGCATCTCCGTAGCGGCCCTGAAGTTGCCGTCGCGCGTGAAGTTGCGCAGCACGAGCTGGTACACCGTCGCGCGCCTGAGGTACTCCGGCGTAGGCCGCATCGCGCCGTGCGCGACGCAGCACGCGGCCAACGCGGCCGCAAACAGGTTCTTTTTCATCGTTGACTTCATGTTTCTTGCTCTTTCTTCCTTATCGGATGATGATGGTCATGCCGGTGCCGAGGACGTTGACGGTCAACGTATTGGCTATCGTGACGCGGCTCTTGTTGAGCGTCGCGCCCTTCTCGACGGTGACCGTGCCATAACCGGTCAGGCTTCCTGAAAATCCGCGCATGTCGCCGACGGTGAGCGACGCGAGCGGCGCGACGTGTACCATGCCGGCCCCGGAAAGCGATGCCACCGCCTCGTCCGCCGCCACGTTCAGCGTCGCCCCGGCGGCCACGGCGGCATCGGGGGTTCGCGGCAGGACCGTCGGCGAAGCAGGGGCGGCGGTTCCCTTCCCCGCCTCCAGCCGCTCGGCGATCAGGCGCACCTGCCCGGACGAGAGCGTGCAGTCGTATATCTGCACGTCGTCGATCAGCCCGTAGAAGTTCTGCCCGCTCGGATAGTTCGCGCCGATGGCGAAGCTTTGCGCGGCCACGTCGACCGTCTTCGCCGTGCTTTCGCCCGCAAACTCCCCGTCGACATAGAGTCTTGTGATATGGGAATCGCCGCCCTCCTGCGGCGAGTAGACGATCGTCTGCGTCAGCCAGCGCGTCCGATCCGTTGCCATCGCCGTGTGGTAATACCCGCTGGGATTGAACAGCGCCTTGCCCACGCGGGTGTAGATGGAGGAGTTTGCGCTCTTGGCCGTGCCGACCTTCACGAGGCGCCCGTCCGCCCAGGTGTCCAAATCGCCCCACATCACGAGACATGGGGTGTAGCCGGACGCCTGCGTCGTGTCGGCACGATACCGCACGACCACCGAGAACGCATTGGAGGACGACGGGAGCACGGACGGGAATTCTTCAAGCATGAACGAGCCGCTTGACGACGAGAACCGCGCCGCCTTGCCGCAAATGCCGTCGCCCGACTCCAACGCCACGTCGCCCACCTGCGCGAGGGCAATTCCGTTCGCCGAGCTGTCCGCGCCCGGGTTCGCGTCGTCGTCGAACGTCCAGTGCGCCACGGGCGCGGGCAGAAGCGACTCGGCCGCGACGGCGACCGGTGCCTTGCGCGCATATTCGTCCGCCACCTCGGTCGCCGTCCACGGATAGTCGAACACCATGAACTCGTCCAGGTCGCCCGAGTAGTACGCATTCCCCGTTTTCTTGCCGAAGCCGAGCGTCATGTTGTAGGCGAGATCGACCTCCAGGTCCGTGGCATGCGTGCCCCGGCCCATCTGTACGCCGTCGAAGTAGACGACGCGCTGGCGCGTCCCGCCGTCGTACGTCCAGACCACGTGGTGCCACTCGCCGTCCGTCATGTCCGGCACGTCGACGGTAAGGTTCGGGCTCGTCCAGTGCGAGACGAGGAAACGCGTGGACGACTGGAGTCGGAACAAGACGCATTTAGAATTCGCGACGCTGCCCCAGGCGAAAACGTCCATCTTGTCCGCGCACGCGGCGGCGGTCGGGCGCATCCAGAACGAGACGGAGAATGAACCGTTGCCGCGCGGGAAGGCGGCGGGACGGTTGGCCGTATCGGTGGTCAGCCAGTTACGGGCACCGGAAAAACGCACCGCGCCGCCCGACACGCCATCCGGAATCGCCGCCACGCCGGAACCATCCTGGCTGAGCGTCAGCCCGGAAGGACTCGAGTCGAGTCCGATCTGGGATGCGTCGTCGAAGGAATACCGGCAGACGAGACCACGTCTCGCCAATGGACGGCGAAGCGTGAGCGTCCCCTCTTTCACCGTCACGTTCGTGACGGCCGTCGCCGGGCCGGACAGCTCCAGGGCGTAGTCCGCGCCCTCCTTCACGAGCGCCAAACCATCACCGCCTATCTTTCCCTTGAACGTCGTGGCCGCCTCTCCCGCCTCCACGCCCACGGACAGCGTCGCATCCGCCGCCGCCATCTCCACGCCACCCGCGAGCGCGTTGCCGGAAAGCCGTGCAATTTTCGCGGATGCCGGCGTGAACGTGATGGTGCCGGACGAGCGGGCATCCAGGCTTGTCGTGGGCAGGAACGCCGCCAGCCCGCCCGTGCGGAGCGACTCGACGTCCGCCGCGCTCAGCTCGTAGTTCGCGAGGAGGAAATCGTCCAGCAGGCCCGTGTAGGGGTTCTTCCCGCCCGTCCAGCCGTTCGACCCGTACACGCGCCCGATGTAGAGATTTTTGTTATCAGGGCCATAGTGAGCGTTGGTGAACGTGTCCACCTGCTCGCCGTCGTAGTAGATGCGGAATGTCTTGTGCCCGTCGTAGGTAGCGGCGAAATGGTGCCAGCTGCCGTCCGTGACGGCGTGCGCGGTCGGGAATTTGCGATTGTCGCCCCAGATCGTAAACATGAGGGATGTTGTGCCGCTCTGGGTATCGGTGGGGATGCGCAGCCCCGCCGTTCTGGACGTGGTCCCGTTTCCCCACATGAAGATGATTGCGGCCGGGTCGCACGTCGCGGCCGGCTTCAGCCAGAAGGCGACCGTGTAGGGGTTGTTCGTCGCGCACGCCTGGAGCTCGGCGAGCCCCGCGCCTTCATCCGGCCCTTTCAGGTACTTGCCGTCTGCGATGGAAAGGACGCTGCCGCGCTCGGAGTCCTGCACGACCTCGGGCATCCCTTCCGGCGCGAGCATCCGCCCGCCAGCTCCCACTACGTCCTTCAACGGATCCGCCGCGTCGTCGAAAAGCCACCGGATCGCGGTGTGCGGCCGGTCAACGCGCACGTCGGCGCGCGCCGTCGCCAGCGTTCCGCCAAGCGGAAGGCCTCTTTCAAGATACACCACGCGCTCGTTCCCGTAGGCCAACGTGCCGCCGCCGGCGAACACCGCCATCGGCGAATGGGCTACGGAGGAGGACGCCGAAGCGCCGCCCACGTTCAGAGTCTTGCCGGAGAGATACGTCCGGCCGATCGTCCCAAGAGGCGCGGCCGATGCGAGGACGAACGAGTGCTGGAGCGTCGCGCCGTCGCGCAGATTGACGAACACGGGCGTGGACGAGGAACCTGCTTCAGCATAATACCCCACCAGGAAGTTAGGGCTCACACTCGTCGCGGCCAACTCCACCGTCCCGTCCTCGATACGCAGCGTCCGGCGCTCGGCATTGGCTCCCGTCAGGTTGAGCGCCAGCGTCCCAGCGCCTTTCTTGTGTATGTTCTTCGTCGACGAATCTCCGGACATGTCGGCCGTCAGCGAAAGACGCGCTTTGGATTGGATCACGAAGGAACAAACTTCTCCGATGGAAAGTTTGCTTTTGTTCACTGGGACGATCTTCAGTTCCTCGGTCTCGTCGCTGGCGGCTGGAACAAGCTTGAAGGAACTGCCGATCGCCACATCCACGTCCTGCGTCACGACGAGTCCGTCGCCCCATGCTGAGAACTGATAGGTGTAGGCCGTGCCGGGCGTCGGCGCGGCGACGGCGTTGCCGCTCGAATCCGTCCAGTTGCCGGCGGTGGACCACAGATGGTCGCCCGCCGCGCCAGTCCAATGGTAGTCAGCGCCCATTGCCGTTCCGCATATCAGCGCAACCGCGCACAGAGGAGCTAATTTCATATAGCCCCCCCCCCCGTTAGCATTTTTGTCAGTTTCATCATTCGTGCTCCTTTCTGTTTTTACTACGTCGTGTAGACGGGCTGGACTCTCAGAAGTACCCGCCCTTGTCGATGATCTCGCTTATGGTGTCGCCCTGGTGCACCCACGAGAAGATATCGACCTCATTTCGCTCGATACCCTCTGCGCGGAGCAGCACGTCGTAGGCGATTTCGCGCGGGATGCAGAGGACCCCGTCGATGTCGCCGAAGATGATGTCGCCGGGACGCACCGTCACCTTGCCGATGCGCACGGGCACCTGGTAGTGCGTGATCATGCAGCGGCCGAGCGAGCCGTTGGAGACGCGATACTTGTAGAGCACCGGGAACTTCTGCTCCAGGATCTGCTTCGTGTCGCGGATGCCGCCCGCGATCACCGCGCCGCGGATGCCCTTGGTCATGGCGGTGGCCGTCATCACGCCGCCCCAGAGGCTGGCCTCCACATCCTCCGACGTGTCCCACACCACCACGCCGTCCGGCTTGAAGTCGTCCAGCATCTGCGCGCGAAACGTCATCTCGCCCTCGATCATCACGTTCGGAGCGCTCTTCACGGTGAACGCCTCGCCGCACACCGTCATCTCGTCGCGGAGCGGCATGATGTCGTGCGGGAGGTTCTGGTCGAGGAGCGTCAGCTCGCGCATGACGTCGTTGACGCAGCCGGTGTAGAGCTTCTCGTAGCGCTCGCACAGCTCCTTGAGCGGAATCGGGAACTCGTTCGTGGGGATGTGCTGGCGCTTCGCGATCAGCCGATCCAGTTTCATCAGGCCAGCTTCCTTGGCCTTTGTACGCATGTCTGCTAGCGATGGCATGGTTTTTCTCGTAGTTTGTGGTTTGTGGTTCGTGGTTCGTGACACGGAAGGGGTCAGCCGGGCAGTCCGAGCCCGCCGTCCACCGTGATCGTCGCGCCGGTGATGTAGCGGCCGGCGTCGGAGGCGAGCAGCAGCGCGGCGCCTGCGGCGTCCTCGGGCATCGCGTAGTCGTGCAGGGGGATCGCTGCCGTCACCTTCGGGCCGTACACGGGATCGGCGAGGCACTCCTTGTTGCGGTCGGTGTAGAACACGCCCGGGCAGATGTTGTTGACCGTGATCCCCTCCGCCGCCACCTGGCGACCGATGCCGCGCACGAGGTTTTCCTGCGCGGACTTCGTGGCCGCGTACACGCACATCTCGGGATGCGGACGCCGCTCGTTCACGGAGCCGACGGCGATGAGCCGCCCCCACTTCTGCGCCTTCATCTTCGGGTAGCACCGCTGGAACATCCTGAGCGTCGCGAAGAAGTTCACCTGCATCTCCTTGCGCGCCTCGTCCAGCGGAAACTCCGTCCACGGGATCTTCGCCTGGATCGACGCGTTCGCCACGAGGATGTCGGGCATCAGGCCGTCCCTCTCGAGCGCGTCGAACCACGCGTCGATCGCGGCGGGATCCGCGAGGTCGCACACCTTCGTGTTGTGGCGGATCACCTTCGCGTCGTATTCCTCGAACGCGTCGCCGATCGCCTTGCCGATCCCGCGCGTGGAACCGGTGACGAGGGCGACCTTGCCGGTCAGATCAAATTTTTCCTTCAGCATGTGATTTCATCCTTTGACGTGAGACGTTGGACACGAGACGCGATCAGCTCCACCGGCGGTCGTTGGACCACTCCCGGTCCCATTCCTTCGTGGGCGTCCACGGCGGCGGGAAGTCGGCGCAGGCCTGCTTCTTGATGAGCTTCTCGTTCAGCTCGTCGATTCCGAGGCCGGGCTTGGACGGCACCTGGATGAAGCCGCCCTTGTACGAGAGCGCGGGCTTCACGAGGTCGCCCCACCACGGCACGTCCACACTGTGCAGCTCGAGCGCCATGAAGTTGCGCGTCGCGGCCGCCACGTGCACCGCGGCCATGCAGGCGATCGGCGATTCGGCCATGTGGAGGTTCATCTGCACGCCGTAGTCCTCGGCCATGTCGCCGACCTTCTTCGTCTCGGCGATGCCGCCCGCCGTCAGGAGGTCGGGATGCACCACGGCGAGCGCGCCGGATTCCAAGAGAGGCTTGAAGTCTTCCTTGAGGTAGATGTCCTCGCCCGTGCCGAGCGGCGTGGAGGTGGCGGCGTGGAGCTGCTTCCACTGCTCCGTGTTGCGCCACGGCAGGACGTCCTCCGCCCACGAAAGGTGGTATTTCTCGAGACGGCGCAGGAGCTGCACGCAGTCCTCGTAGGGGATGTGCCCGAGGTGGTCGATGGCGATGGGGATCTCCCAGCCGATCACCTCCCGCACGTCGGCCATGTACTTCTCGAGGTAGTCGAGGCCCTTCTCGGTGATGTGGATGCCGGTGTGCCCGTGCGCCGTGGTGAAGAGCTCGAACGCCTCGCCGCGCATCGAGCGCGGGTCGATGGAGCCGTGCGGCGTCTGGACGACGTGCTTCATCTTCTTCATGTAGCCGAGGTAGCCGAGGGGCGCGACGAGGGCGTCCTTGACGTTCATCAGAAGCTCGATGCCGAGATCCATCTTGAGGAACGTGAAGCCCATCTCCATGCGCGCCTTGAGGGCCGCGCCCATGTCGCGCCCGCCGCCCTCGGAGTCGGTGTCGCAGTAGCAGCGGATCTCGTCGCGCCACTTGCCGCCGAGGAGCTGCCACACGGGCACGCCCCACGCCTTGCCGCAGATGTCCCAGCACGCCAGCTCCACCGCGCAGACGCCGCCCGCCTGGCGCGAGTCGCCGCCGAACTGCTTGATGCGGCGGAACACCTTCTCCACGTTGCACGGGTTCTCGCCGAGGATGCGGCTCTTCAGCATCGCCGCGTACGTGCGGCTCGAGGCGTCGCGCACCTCGCCGTAGCCGACGATCCCCTGGTTCGTGTAGAGCTTCATCAGCGTGCAGCGCTTGGGCGCGCCGTCGATGTCGGCGAA
>JAFRNO010000070.1 GCA_017430155.1 Kiritimatiellia bacterium
GAGCGCCGCCGTCGTGCCCGGCGCGCCGGGATGGGCGAGGCCGATCTCCTTGAGGATGTCCGCCACCGAGTCGCCCACGGCCGGCGTCGGCGCGAGGGAGAGGTCGATGATGCCGAACGGCACGCCGAGGCGCCGCGACGCCTCCTGCGCCACGAGCTGCCCCACGCGCGTGATCTTGAACGCCGTCCGCTTGATCGTCTCGCAGAGCGTCTCGAAGTCCGCGCCGGGGATCAGCGAGAGGGCGTACTTCACCACGCCCGGCCCGCTCACGCCCACGTTGATCACCGCGTCGCCCTCCGACACGCCGTGGAACGCGCCCGCCATGAACGGGTTGTCGTCCGGCGCGTTGCAGAGCACCACGAGCTTCGCGCAGCCGAGCGAGTCGCGCTCCTTCGTGCGCTCCGCCGTCGCCTTCACGGTCTCGCCCATGAGTCGGATCGCGTCCATGTCGAGGCCCGTCTTCGTGGAGCCCACGTTCACGCTCGCGCAGACGCGCTCCGTCACCGCCAGAGCCTCGGGGATCGAGCGGATGAGCAGCTCGTCCGACGGCGTCATGCCCTTCGAGACGACGGCGGAGAAGCCGCCGAGGAAGTTGACGCCCAGCTCGCGCGCCGCGCGGTCGAGCGTGCGGGCGATCTCCACGTAGTCCTCCGGGCTGCGGCAGCACGACGCGCCCACGAGCGACGCGGGGGTGATCGAGACGCGCTTGTTGACGATCGGGATGCCGAACTCGCGCGAGATCTCCTCGCCGGTCTTCACGAGCCGCCCCGCGCAGCGCAGGAGCTTCGCGTAGACGTTCGCGCAGCAGGACTCGAGGTTCGAGTCAGCGCAGTCGAGAAGCGAGACGCCCATCGTGATCGTGCGGACGTCCAGGTTCTCGTCCTGGATCATCTTGTTCGTCTCGATGACTTCGCTCAAGTTTATCATGGCAACTCTCTTAAATACAAAACCAAAAACTAGAAGCTCTACGCTAAAAGCTAGAAGCTCTAAGCTAAAAGCTTAAATCCGGTGCATCTTCTCGAAGATCTCTTCCTTCTGGCACTTCGCCTGGAGGCCGAGCGACTCGCCCACCTTCGCCAGGCCCTCGGCGATGTCGCCGAAGGGACGCGACGCGCCGGACATGTCGACGATCATCATCATGTTGAAGTAGTCCTGCACGACCGTCTGGGAGATGTCGAGGATGTTGATGCCGTTTTCCGCGAGGTAGGTGCACGTCTTGGCGAGAATGCCGACCGTGTCCTTCCCCACGACTGTGATGACTGCTTTTTTCATAGGCGGATATTATAGCAAAAAACCGGTAATGGCGCCATTCAGTCCATCACGCGGTCAAAGGCGCCGCCGCCTTCACCGCTCTCGCCCGCATCGCCGGCATCTATGGCGCGCTGGGGCTTCACTTTCGGGCGCTCTCCAAACAGCACCGTGCCGAGCCGGATCCACGTGGCCCCCTCCTCCACGGCCACCGCGTAGTCGCCGCTCATGCCCATCGAGAGGCGCGGAAGCGACACGCCGAACCGCGCCTCCATCCGGTCGCGCAGCTCGCGAAGGCCCGCAAACACCGGACGCGTCTCCTCCACCTTCTCCTCCGGCACGAACGGCGCCATCGTCATGAAACCCTCCAGCGTGATGTTCGGCGAAGCAAGCGCGCGCTCCACGGCCGCCGGCGTGTCGTCCGGACGCATTCCGCTCTTCGACCGCTCGCCGCTCATGTTCACCTCGAGGAGGATGCTCGGACGCGCCCCGACCTCGGCGGCGATCGTCTGGATGCGGTCGATGAGCGCCACGGAGTCCACGGAATGGAAACACGAAAAGAGCTCGAGCGCGGCGCGCACCTTGTTGCGCTGGAGGTGCCCGATGAGGTGCCAGGCGGGGCCGGACACGCTCTGCGGCTGTTTCCACGCCGCCTCCTGCACCTTGTTCTCGCCCACGATGCGGAGTCCCGCCTCCCAGGCCTCGCGCACGACCTCGGGTCCGTGCGTCTTCGTGACGGCGACGATCTCCACGTCGCCGGGATTGCGTCCCGCCTTCGCGCAAGCGGCGGCGATGCGGGCGTTCACGTCGTTCAGAATATCAGCGAGTTCAACCATTTCAGCTCCCGTCTTCTCATGCGGTTGTAGTCGGCTTCGGCGCAGTCGTCCGCGCCCGAAAGATGGTCCATGCCGTGCGCGACGTAGAGGAGTAGCTCCTTCGCGGGACCCCATCCCTTCCGCCGCGGCGCGGCGCGCAGCGCCTGGTCCGTGTTCACGAACAGCTCGCCGTAAAGGCCCGGCGCCTCCGGCGGCACCGCGTCGTAGGCCTGCGTGATCACGTCCGTCGCCCCCGCCACGCCCATGATCGCCTGGTGCAGCTCGTCGCTCGCCGCGTCGCGCACGAGATGCACCACCACCTCGTGCCACAGGCCGCCCACGCGCGCCTGCGAGCGCGCCGCGAAAAAACGCGCCGCCGCCACGACCTGCGCCTTCGCGAGGCCGAACGCGCGGGGCACCGCGCCCGTCACCTCAATGCGCATGGACAACCTCCAGTATCTCTCGCGCAGCCAGTCCAAGCGCCCCTCCTGCGGGAGCGGCCGCGCCCCCCCCAACGGGAGTGGCCGCGCTTGTCGCGGCCAACCGCGCCATCACGTCGTCGAGCGCGCGCGAGGCGCGCGCGCGCGCCTCCGCGTCGTTGAGCCATGCGGAAAGCTGCGCGGCCACCGCTTCCGGCGTGAACGCCTCCTGCAAGAGCTCGGGCATCGGCGGCTCCACGCCGCTCTTCTCCGCAATCACGTTCGCGAGGCCGATGTGCTTCACGCCCGTGATCACGCGCCGCGCAAACCACGCGAGCAGCGGCGAGACGGCGTACACGAGCACCGTGGGGCAGCGCGCAAGCGCCGCCTCGAGCGTGGCCGTGCCCGACGCCACCGCCGCGCAGTCCGCCCGACGCAGCAAGTCGCGCGCGCCGCCCCTCACCACCTCCGGCTCGAACGGATCGTTCCGCACCGTAATCGTAGCACGGATCTCCGCCCCGGCCCGGTCGTTCGCCGCGGGGATGACCACGCGCAGATCTTGCCGATTCAGCAGGCGCACGGCATCCAGAAGCCGCGGCAGATGCCGCTGTATCTCGCCCACGCGGCTACCCGGCAAAATTGCCAGGCAGGCCCCTTCGGGGTGGCTATCTAGATTGGTGTGGCGGCGCTCTTCTTCCGCAAAAACATCCACCATCGGATGCCCGATGAAGGTGGCGTGGAAATCCTTTCCTTCAAACTCCTTGAAAAGAGCGGGCTCGAACGGGAAAAAGCACAGAAGACGGTTTACTGCGGCGGCCACCTTCGGGATGCGGCCCTGGTGCCAGGCCCACACCTGCGGGCACACGATGTGCACGGCAGGGATGCCGCGCGCCTTCGCATAGGCGGCGAGCTTGAGGTTGAGGCCGGGGTAGTCAATCGTCACCACCACGTCTGGCCGCCACTCGCGAATCACGCGCTTCATCGTGCGCTGAACGCCCAGAAAGAAGAACAGCCGCTTGATCACGGCCCAGAAGCCCATCACCGCGAGGTCTGATGTCTTGTAGCGGTCCTGGTAGGTCTGGAACTCGCACCCGGGCAGTGCGCGGCGCAGGCGTTCCGCGTACAGAACGCCCGACTCCTCTCCGGCTAACAGCAGTATTTTCATGTCACATCAGGGGTGCATCCAGGCAAGGTCGTCTTCGAGGGCTTGGCGCCGGTCGGCGGCGAGGCGCTCCCACACGTCGGGCGTGAGCTCCAGTCCGGCGGCCTTGAACTGCGCGATCAAGTTGTTCCGGCGCCATTCGCCCACGTCCTTCTTGCGCATTTCGTAGTCGGGACGCGTCCGGAGAGCCTCGTCCACGGTGTAGAGGTAAAGCTTGCCGTCCTTCATGCCCGGCACCATCTCGCCCGTGTCGCGGTAGCCCTCGATTGCGTCCCACGATGCCTCGTCGAACGCGTCCTGCGCGTTGCGCGCGTCCACGGGCCAGTCTTTCCGGTCGATCATAGTCCAAGCTCCTTTCTCATCGGCTCCGCGAGGACGGGGTCCAGAACGAGCGCCTCGCCGTTGCGCCTGTAGACCAGACGCTGGATTGCGGGCACGGCGTAGAACACCAGCAGCGTATCGGCGAGCGCCGCATATGACTTCACATTCGCGACGGAGCGCACGTACCGGCGCAGCACGTCTGGCGTCGGCACGTCATGCCCGCCCGCGAGCACGCGGTGGCTGATGCGCAGCGGCAGGGCCGCCGGCTCGGGCATCCAGAGATAATAGAGCGCGATCAGGTAACCACGTGCCTTCGCGTCGGAGAGCAGCCGCAGGTGCCCACGCCCGGAAAGCGTCGTCTCGAAGGCGAACGACGTGCGCGCCTCGATGAGCTCGGCGATCCGCTCCAGCGTCAGCTTGCCCGCCTTGATGGCGGAGAGGCGAATGTCGGTCGGCGACATCCCCTGCGCCATGAGGTCGGGATTCACATACTCCACGGCTCCCGCGTATTCAGGCAGGTACCTGAGCGCGAACGTGGACTTCCCGGAACCGTTCGGCCCCGCGACGACATGGCAGACAGGTCTCTCCAATCTCTCCAAAACTTCCTTCATCTGCGGATATTATACCATAACCCCCCGTTTTCCGCTCATCCCAATTACCAACCATTACCAACCCCCAATCGTGCCATCCCCCCAACATGTCATCA
>JAFRNO010000593.1 GCA_017430155.1 Kiritimatiellia bacterium
ATCACGCTGGGCGCCGCCCTTCTCGCGCTGGGACTCGTCCCGAAGGCGTGGACCGCGCTCGCCGCGGCCGGCCTGCACCTGCCGCGCATCAGCCCGATCCTCGGCCTGCTCGGCGCGCTCGCCGCGCGCGCGTGGCTCGGCTGGCTGACGCTGCTGGGTATCCCCCTGCTCGTACTCGCCTTCTTCAAGGGACGCTTCTTCTGCTGGCACGTCTGCCCGATGGGCTTCCTCTCCGAGACCGTCGGTCGGCTCAACCCGTGGGGCAAGAAGCTCATCCGCCACGTGCCGCAGATCAACAAGGCGCTCGCGCTCGTCATCGCCGTGACCGCGGCGTGCGGCTACCCGCTCCTGATCTGGCTCGACCCGCTCTGCATCTTCAACGGCTTCTTCGCCGTCTGGCGCGAGCCGTTCACGTGGGCCGCCGCCACCACGGGCATCGGGTTCGTGACGGTCCTTGCGTTGAGCCTCGTCGCGCCGAACATCTGGTGCCACCGGATCTGCCCGCTCGGCGGACTCCAGGAGTCCGTCATGCTCCTCGCGCGCCGTCTCCGCCGCCCCAAGGACGCCGCACAGACGCCACGGCGCGTCGAGGACGCCGCGCCCTACCATGTCGCCACGACGCGCCGCACCCTCCTCGCGGCCATCCCGGCCGCCGCCGCGAGTCTCGTCGTCAAGCACACGCTCGGCCCCAACGGACACAACGCGATCCGCCCGCCGAGCGCCGACCCCGCGCGCATCAACGCGCTCTGCGCGCGCTGCGGCAACTGCATGCGGGCCTGTCCCGAGAAGCTCATCCACCCCGATCTCGGCGCGAGCGGGATCGACGGCCTGTTCACGCCGGCGCTCGTCCTGCGGAGCCGCGACGCGAAGCAGGAGAGCTACTGCTTCCAGGACTGCGTGGCCTGCACGCAGGTGTGCCCCACGGGCGCGCTGCGCCCCATCACGGTCGAGGAGAAGCACGCGCGCCCCATCGGCCTCGCGGTGATCGACTTCAAGAAGTGCCTCGCGTGGGCCAAGGACGAATACTGCGCCGTCTGCGACGAGTACTGCCCCTACCAGGCCATCAAGCTGCAGGAGCGCAACGGCGTGAACTGCCCCACCGTGGACGCGGCCAAGTGCCGCGGCTGCGGCGCGTGCGAAAGCGCCTGCGCCGCCGACCCGATCGCCATCGTCGTCAAACCCATCTAACTGGGGCAACGGGCATCTTGCCCTTTGCGGGAGCGGTCGCGCTTGTCGCGACCGTTACAAGCAGAGCCGGGCCGAAACGGAGCAGTACTTCAGCGACACGTCCAGCTTCTGCGGCACGCGGTCCCCCTCCTGCGAAAAGACGAACCGCGCCGTCTCGCCGCCATCCTTGGCGAGCAGCACGAACACGCCGCCCTTCGCCTTCGCGCCGTCGGCCGTCTCGATCTCCTCCTCGCCGCGGTACACGAGCGACTGCTCCCTCACCTTCACGCCGGAGACGACGGAAACCTTCACCCGCTCGCCCGGCTTCAGACGCGCGACGTCAAGCCGACGCGTATGGAAGATCAGGCTCACGAGATCGAACACCTGCTCCGCGCTTTTCATCTCGCCGGCGTCGCCCGTGCCGTCCGCGAACGTCCGCCGCGACGAAACGGTGCATCCGCCCCCGTCCGGATAGGAGAAAGTCGACACCTCGTCGTAGACGCGGCTCCCCTCCTCCGCGTGTTTCTCAAACCGGAGCGGCTTCATTTTGGGCGTCAGAAGCGAGGTCATCCGCACGGCGAGGTGGTAGACCGCCTCGACGATCGCCGTCGTCTGGAGCGCAAGCGACACCTCGTAGTTTCCGTCTTTCTTCGTGACCGTAATGGACGCCTCGCCCGCCTTGACCATCACAATCCCCTGCTTCACGTAGAGCGCGTAGGTGAGCTTCTCGCCGTCGACCAGCTGCGGCCCGCCCAGACGCGTGCGGAACACGTATTCCTTACCGGACTTGAACGCCGCGCGCGTTTCGTCCCCGTCCAGAAACGCATGGCGCAGCGCGTCCGTCCCGTCCGGCTTCCACGCCTGGAAGAGGAGACGCGGCGGCACACCGTCCACGGGCTTCCCGTGCGCCTTCACGCGCACCTCCACGTCGAACCCCGAATCGTCGCGGAACACGTAGCTCACGGCGAACTCGATCCGGTTGCGCAGCTGCCCGAACCGGTGCGCGTCGCGCAGGAAACCCTTGAACGACAGGCGCAGCGTGCCGTCCGCGTCGCGCGCGAACGTTTTCTCCGCCTCGATCTCGTCACGCGACGAGTACTTCTGCCGCTCCTTCTCGTTGCCCTTCGCCACGAACCCCTGGTCCGTGTAGACGTAGGCGTCGCGGATGACCTCGTTCCACTGACCTTTCGCGTCCTTCCGCCAGACGCCCGCGATGGACCCCGTCCGGCGCAACCGCACGCGCAGCGCGCCCGTCTCGAACATCCATCCGCCCGCGACGACCGCAAGACGGCTGTCGCCCGTGCCGAGTCCCGCGGGGATCTGCGGAATCTCCTTCAGCTCCACCGGCATCTCGGGTTCGGTCGCGATGTGGAAACCCGGCTTCCCGTCCTTCGATTCGAGCAGCTTCACGCGCACGCCGGCCGGCGGATGCCAGGCGTAGACCTTGCCGCCCTCCGCATACCCCACGGACGCCGTCTCCTCCGTAAAGCCGAACGGTGACAAAAGCGAATCGAAGAAACACGGCCCGCCCTGCGGCAGACGGTAGATGTGCGTGACGGATTTGGGCTTGTCCGTCCCCGTGAAGTTCGGGTGGCGCACGTAGAACGGACTCAGGAAGGTTCCCTCCGCAGTGCGGGCGAACCAGACCTTCTCCGTCGGCGCGACGGGATCCGGCAGCATCGGCAGGGCCTTTCCGTCGCGGTAGACCGCGTAGCCAAAGGCGGGCAGCGACACCTCGAACGAACGGCCCCCGCGCACGGCGACCGTGCCCGAAACGGGATAGGCGTTGAAGTTGACCGCAGGCACCACCTCTCCCGGACCCTTCAAGAGACACGTCCACACGCCCGGCGGCGCCGTGGTCGCGAGATAGTCAGGTTCGCCGCGCCACAGCTCGGGCACGCGGCGGCGCAGGTCGAAGATGCGCCGGTAGGCGAACACGTGGCCGTCCTCCTGCTCTTGGTAGACAAGCGGGATGCCGGGGATGAACGAGATGAACGCCTGGCAAGCCTCGGACGCGGCGCTCCCCAGCCACAGCGCGATGCGCATCTGGTCGTGATTCTCGAGGTAGCGCAGGCGCACGAGGTCGGGGATCGACGCGTACTGCTGCTCGTGCAGCCACCGCGAGAGGCGCGGCACGAGCACATGCACGTCCTCATCGCGGAAACACGCAAAATGCGAGCCGAGCGAGAAGTCGTAGATCGCGTCGGACACCGCACCGAACTGGTTCTCCTCCACCTCGGCGAGGTTGCCGGCGTCGCGGTTGACGTCCTTCACGGCCGCGCGCAAAGCGCGCTGCATCGCGAATCCGCCCTGCGACACGGAATGGCTCGCGCGGTCGTACGGGATGTTCTCCGCCCAGCTCGGGATCTTGCTCCCGCGCACCGCGTCGATGCGGAAGCCGTCCAGCGCGTACTCGCGCGTGTAGAACGACACCACCTTGGACATGTAGTCGATCCACTCGGGGTGGAGGAAGTCGAAGCACCAGTAGTCCAGCGACTTGCCCTCCTCCGTGCGGACGAGCCATTCGGGATGCTGCTTTCCGCGCGGGAACCAGTCACTGCCGCCGTGCGGCACGCAGTCCTGCCACACCTTCATGCCGAGCGCATGCGCCTTCGCCGTGAACGCCTTGTAGTCGGCGGGCGTGCCGATGCCGTCCTGGAGACGGTAGTAGTCGTCGGGCCAGTAGATGCTGCGGTGCTCGACCGGGAGCAGCCAGACGGCATTGCAACCGAGCGCGGCGATGTCCGGAAGACGCTCCGTCGCGCGCGGGAAGCCACCCCAGTCCTTGCAGCCGCTGCCGATCGTGCCGCCCGGGTGGAGCGAGTAGAGGATCATGTCCTTCACCCAGTCGGGACGGTCCGCGGGCGGCACCTGCCCGACGAGGCGGAACCACCGGTGCAACCCGCGCAGCGCGTCCTCGCGCGTCCCCTTGCCGAAGACGATCCACGCGTCGCCGACCTTCTGCGGCTTGCCCTTGCGGACGTGTCCGCACGTCTGGAAGGCGAACTCCGCCGTCGCGCCGCCTTTCGTGTCCATCCACACGCGGTTCTGCGCGTTGTCGGCATACGGCACGAGCGTGTTGACCGCCCACGTCACCGTGTTCCCCTTCCCGTCGTCCACGAACGCCGCGCAGGGGTTCCGCCACGAGTTGTGCAGCTTCCAGTCGACGAAATCCCGCACCGGCACGTCCAGCGACGGCAGGCGGCACGGTATCAGCAGCCCGCCGTCCTTCCCGCAGTCGAACCGCATGCCCTGCGCGCGGAACGAGCGGATCTTCCCGGGCACGGGATCGATCCACTCGATCTCGTACCACATGCGCACCGCGTCATCGGCGGGACGCAGCTCCACGTATGCGTCGACGCGCCACGAACCGTGGAAGACGCGCCCCCTATACTGCCCCTTCCCGATCTGGACAGGCGGCTCAAAACGCTTCGGCGACTTCACCTTCGAGACCCAGTTGGTGTTCTCCTGAATCTCGTAGTTCAGGACCCGCGTCGAACGCGCCAGGACGGTCTTTCCGTCCCGCGCAATCGCCACGGGCCAGCCGTTCGTGAACGAAACGGACAGGTTCCCCTCGGTGAACGTGCCGTTGCCCGTCCCCGCGAAAGCCGCCCCCGCCGCCAGAACGGCGACCATCCAGAAACAAGCGGTCCTCATGCGCAGCAGCTCTCGAGGATGCGCGTGACGTCAGCTTCGGCGAGGGGCTTGAACGTGCCGACCGTGTTGCCGTTCAGGCCGAGCTTCGCGACGAGCGCGGGGATGTCCTCCTTCTTCGCGCCCAGCTCCGCGAAGGTGAGCGGCATGCCGAGGTCGCGCAGCCACGCGCGGTAGTGGCGGATGCCCTCGGCGGCCATGGCGGCGGGCTCCCCTTCCGGGACGCCGAACACCTTCGCCGCGAACCGCGCGAAGCGGGGGATGTCGACGTCCTTCACGTAGTCCATCCACGCGGGCATCACCACGGCGAGGCCCGCGCCGTGCGCGCATCCGTAGAGCGCCGAGAGTTCGTGCTCGATACCGTGGCTCGCCCAGTCCTGCGCGCGGCCCGCGCCGCAGACGTTGTTGTGCGCGAGCGAGCCCGCCCACATGAGGTTGGCGCGCGCCGCGTAGTCGCGCGGGGCGGACATCACCTTCCGGCTCTCCGCCACGATCGTGCGCATGAGCCCCTCGCACAGCTCGTCGGACACGGCGACGTCGCGCGTGGGCGTGAAGTAGCGCTCGACCACGTGCGCGAACATGTCCGTCGCGCCGCACGCCGTCTGGTACGCGGGAAGCGTGAACGTGAACTCGGGGTTGAGGATGGAGAACGCGGGACGAAGCGCGTCGCCCGTCGCGCCGCGCTTGAGCATGTCGGGCTCGAGCGTGATGATGCTGTTGCCCGAGCCCTCGCTCCCCGCCGCCGCGATCGTCAGCACCGTGCCGATGGGCAGGGCCGCGGGGACGGGCGTCGGGCGCTTCACGTCCTTCCCGAAGTAGAAGTCGGCGAAGTCGCCGTCGTAGAGCGTGCCGAAGGCGATCGCCTTCGCGGAGTCGATCACGCTGCCGCCGCCCACGGCCAGGACGAAGTCGATCTTCTCGCGGCGGCAGAGCGCGATGCCCTCGCGCACGAGTCCGCTGCGCGGGTTGGGCTGCACGCCGCCGAGCGGCACGTACGCGACGCCGGCCGCCTCCAGCGAGGCGACCACCTTGTCGTACACGCCGTTCGCCTTCACGCTGCCGCCGCCGAAGTGCAGCAGCGCCTTCGTGCCGCCGTACTTGCGCACGAGCGCGCCCGTTTTTTCCTCCGCGCCGCGTCCGAACACGAACCGCGTCGGCGAGTAGAATTCAAAGTTGTCCATGTCTCCTCCTGTGCTTTTCGTTCAAGAGCCACGCCCGCGCCTTTTAGACGATGCGGTCGCCCCAGACCGGCATGAAAGACTTGTATCCGGCGTCCCGCAGCGCGCGGACGATCTTCAGCGGTTCGTCCTCGTAGGCCACGCAGCGCCACGGTCCGCCCAAGTGCCCGAGTTCCTGGTGGTGGAGCGGGACGTACATCCCGGCCGGCATCGTGTTTTTCGCGGCCTCCATGAAATCGAGCCCGATGGCGCAGTGCCCGAAGAAGATGTCGGGCTTCCCGTGCGGTTTCAGGTGGTCGGCGCGGTTGCAGTCCCCCGAATGGAAGATCGAAAAGGCGCCCGGTCCCTCGCCGCACACGACCTCGTAGGTGGTGACCGCCCAGGGGAGCTGCTTGTTGTGGTCCGCCGCCGTGCAGTGGATGGTGACGTCCTTGATCTTGAACGTCTTCTCCATCTCGCGGCAGTACCACCCCCGGAGGAGGAAGAAGTTGGAAAGGACCGGCTTCTTCAGCGCCCCCATCTTCTTGTGCAGCGGCATGTTGTAGTGGTCGCCGTGGTTGTGCGTCGTGAGGAGGAAGTCGAGGTGCTGCGCGAGGGCGGGCGCCTTGCGGTGGCAGATGTCGATTCCGAACGTGCAGCTCTTGGTCTTCACGACGAGGCCCATGTTGTAGAGGTACCAGATGGCGGGCCTGTCCCCTTCCACCTTCGTGCTAACGAGCTGTTCGGCCACGCGGTCGAACGCGCGGTCGTACCAGCGCAGGACCGGGAACTTCGCGAGCGCGGCGGCGACCTTCTTGGCCGGAGACGCCTCGCGGATGGCGTCCTTGAACGACACGTCGAACTCCATGCGGTCGATCGCGCGCTGGATGACCGGATACGCGGCCGCGCGCGCCTCCTCGTCGCGCAGAGTCGTCTCTTCGAGCGTCTTGATCGCGGCCTCGAGTTCCGCGTCCGTGACCGGCGCGACGTCGCGCAGTGGATCGGGGTCCTTTTTCTGGACGCGCCGCCTGATTTCGGCGCTCTGGCCGCGGACAAGACCCGTCGCCGCCGCCGCGCCGAGCGCAATAAAGGCTCTTCTGTTCGTCTTCATGGGGCAATCTCCCTCTGTTACCCGCTCAGCGGGGATTCTTGAACGCGAAGAAAAGCGGACGGTAGATGCCGTCGCGGCGGGCGACCTCCTCGAGCTTGCCCGTGTGCGCGTCATAGGCGTAGCTCGCGAGGCGCCAGGACTCCTTCAGTCCGGCGAGGATGAACTTGCCGCCGGGCATGAACTGGAAGTCGCGCGGGTACTGCCCGTCCAGCTTCGTGTTCGCGAGCCATTCGAGGCGTCCCGTCTCGGCGTCCACGTTGAACGCGGTGATCGAGTCGTGCCCGCGGTTCGAGCAGAGCACCTGCGATCCGTCCTCGGAGAGGTGGATCGCCGCCGCCTTGCTGTTGCAGAGCGTGCCCTCGGGCAGGATGCTGCGCTTCTCGACGAACTCGAAGCCCTCGCCCGTGTAGCGGTAGCTCGCCACGAGGTTGCCCAGCTCGAAGACGATGAACGCGAGGCGTCCGTTCGGGTGGAACAAGATGTGGCGCGGACCCGCCCCGGGGGCGATGCGGGCCGTGTCGATCGTCGCAGACGGCACGGCCTTCAGTCCCTGCGCGCGGTTCGCGAAGTCGTAGGCCACGACCTTGTCGAGCGAGAGGTCCACCACGAGGAGGTACTTGCCGTCGGGCGTCACCACGGCGCAGTGGGCGTGCGCCGAGTTCTGCCGCGGCTTGTTGGGACCATCGCCGACGTGCTGCACCTGGAAATGCGGATCCACCGCGCTGGGCATGCCCGCGAACGCCGGGTCGATCGAACCGTCCTCGCGGAGGTCCGCGAAGCCCGCCGTGCCGCAGGCGTACTCGGCGTAGACGAGCGCCTTCTCGGACGGGTCGAGGGAGATGTGGCAGGGGATCGTCCAGCCCGTGCGGATCTCGTTGATGAACTCGAGCTTGTCGTCCTTCACTGCGAACGCGGCGACGCCGCCGTTGCGTCCGGCCGGACCGAACGTGGGCCGTCCGAGCACGGTGTAGAGGCGCGTGCAGTCGCGGTTGAGCGCCATGAACGTGGGGCTCTCGAACGTGTTCAGCGCGCCGAGCGGACGGAAATCGCCCGTCTCCGCGTCCGACTCGTAGATGCGCACGCCGTCCGCGTGGTCCGCGTCCGTGTAGCTGCCGATGTAGGTGATGTACTTCATGTTCAGGCTCCTTCTGGGAAAATCGCGCGTCAAAGTATATCATGTTTCGCGCACGGTGTCAGCCATTCGGGTTACGAGGACGAAGGACGAAAGACGGAGGACAAAGGATGGAAGACATAAGGACTTAAGACAGAGGCTACGATTTTTGCTATACTTTCAGCCGTGACAAACCACTCCAGAGCAATCAACATGAAAAAAACGATGTCTCTCCTCGCCGCGGCCGCGCTCGCCGCCGGCGCCTTCGCAGCCCCCGTGTACACCGGCCCCGTCAAGGCGCAGGAGGTCCGCGCCCGCGCGGGCGTGGGGCACTTCATGGAAAAGGTCAAGGCCGGCAAGGAAGTCACGGTCGCCTACCTCGGCGGCTCCATCACCGCCATGAACGGCTGGCGCAACCTCACCACGGACTGGCTCCGCGCCACCTACCCGCAGACGAAGTTCAAGGAGATCCACGCCGCCATCGGCGGAACCGGCTCGAACCTCGGCGCGTTCCGCGTGGGGCACGACGCCCTCCAGCACAACCCCGACCTGCTCTTCGTGGAGTTCGCCACCAACGACGGCGGCGCGCAGCCCGAGGCCATCTGGCGCTCCATGGAGGGCATCGTGCGGCAGACGTGGAAGAAGGACCCCGCGACGGACATCGTGTTCACCTACACGATCACCGCCTCCATGAAGCAGGACTACCTCGCCGGCAACTGCAACCGCGCCGCGAGCGCCATGGAGCAGCTCGCCGACCACTACGGCATTCCCTCCATCTGCTTCGGCCCGCGCGTGATCGACGCCGTCAAGGCCGGCACGCTCGTGATGAAGGGCTCCGAACCGCACGAGGGCAAGACCCTCTTCGCGCAGGACGGCGTGCATCCCGGCCTTCCCGGGCACAAGTTCTACCTCGCCTCGATCGTCAACGGCTTCACGCAGATGAAGGACATGCCGCCCACGGACCACGCCGCCGCCCTGCGCACGCCCTTCGTCGCCGACAACCTCGAGTCGGCCAAGATGGTCGAGATCGAGCCCTCCATGCTCGCCGGCGACTGGCAGAAGCTCCCGCCGACCGACTCCAAGTCGCGCTCGTTCAGCAAGCGCATGGGCGAGATGTGGTACACCGGTGCGCCCGGCGCGACGCTCCGCTTCACCTTCCGAGGCTCCTATTGCCAGATCTACGACCTGCTTGGACCCGACGGCGGACAGGTCTGGATCACGGTCGACGGGAAGAAGTCCGCAAAGCCCATCGCCCGCTTCGACAGCTACTGCACCTATCACCGCATCGCCACGCTCGGCGTCTTCAATGGCGCGGACGGCGTCCATACGGTCGAGATCACGGTCGACAAGGACCAGCCCTCGCGCCAGCCCGTCGCGTTCCGCCTGAAGGATCCCGCCACCGAACTCGCCGCGGCGAAGTTCCAGGGCACGAAGTTCTGGCCCGCGAAGATCATGCTCGTGGGCGACCTCGTGAAGTGACCTGCCGCTTCAGCGCCGCCACGACGAGTCCGACGAACAGCGGATGCGGCGCGGTGGGCCGGCTCTTGAACTCGGGGTGGAACTGGCACGCGATGAAATACGGATGGCCGGGCAGCTCGACGATTTCCACGAGCTTGCCGTCCGGCGAGAGGCCGCTCACCTCCAGCCCGGCCGCGACAAGCGCGGCTCTCCCGGCGCTGTCGTAAGCGAACTCGTAGCGGTGCCGGTGACGTTC
>JAFRNO010000594.1 GCA_017430155.1 Kiritimatiellia bacterium
CGGTCCACTGGCGCTGGCCCTGGAAGCCGGCGGCGAGCGCGTTGCGGCCCACGGCCTCCTCGCCGTAGCCCATCTCGGCGAGGACGGGGTTGCCCACCATCATGTCGCGCAGGATGATCGCCATCTTGACGACGTACTCCCAGTCCGCGTCCTTCGCCGCGCGGCCCTTCACGAGATGCTTCGGGTTGAAGTCCCTCCCTTCGGGGCAGTTCTTCTTCACCCACGCGAGGGCGCGCGCGTACTCCTCTTTGTCGTAGATGCCCTCGACGACGCGGCGCTCCACCTCGCACATGTCCATGTTCTCCGGGCGCATGCCGAGGTAGTCCTGGAAGAAGTCCACGTTGAGGAACCCGCCCGCGATGCCCATCGAGGACGAGCCGACGGAGAGGTAGCTCTTGCCCTTCATGAGGGCGACCGCGAGTCCCGCGCGCACGAACCTGAGCAGCTTCTCCTGCACGTCGGCGGGGATCGTCATGTCCGTCGCGTCCTGCACGTCGCGCCCGTAGATGCCGAAGCAGGGCATGCCGCGCTGCGCGTAGCCCGCGAGCATGCAGGCGAGGTACACCGCGCCCGGACGCTCCGTGCCGTTGAAGCCCCACACGGCCTTCGGGATCCGCGGATCGGCGTCCATCGTCTCCGTGCCGTAGCACCAGCAGCGCGTGACGGAGAGCGACACGCCCACGTTCTCGGCGTGGAACTTGTTGGCGCACGCGGCGGCCTCGGCCACGCCGCCGATCGCCGTATCCGCGATCACGCACCGTACGGGAGTGCCGTCCGGGTAGCGCAGATTTTCCGATATGAACTTCGCGGCGTTGCGCGCCATCTCCATCGTCGGCGCCTCCAGCGACTCGCGGATGCCGCGCCGGCGTCCGTCGATGATCGGGCGGATGCCCACGGCGGGAAACGGATTGTTCGTCCAGACGGTATTCATGTTCACTTCTCCTTCATTGGCTAACAGTTTCTAGAAAATCGGCGAGCGGCAACACGCCGCCCGTGCGGATATGGTCGCGGTAGGCGGCAAGCGCGGCAATGCCCCATGCGCCGCCTTCACCGGCCCGTGGCGGACACGTGACGGGGACCCCAAGCGCGTTCGACAGCGCCTTCCGCGCCACGTCGGGCGTCTTGAAGAGTCCGCCATGGCCCGCAATGCGCGCCAAGCGTACACCCTGCCCCGCCAAGATATCCATACCCTTCGCGAGGGTCGCGAACACGGCGACGAGCTGCGCACGGATGACGTTCGGGCGCGTGAGGCGGGCGTCGGGCGCGTGCGTCAGGAAGGGATTCGGCGCGTCCACGCCAGCCAGTGGCTCGGCGGCGATCCAGTTCGTCGCGCGCACGCCGCCGCAGTCCGGCTCGCCCTTCTCCATCGCCTCCCGCAAGAGCGCGTGGTAGTCACCGCCAAATAACGACACCCACTTGTCGAGCTCGCCGCAGCCGTTGTTGCAGTGCACCATCGCCACGTCGTCGCCGGCGGGCGTGGCGACGAAGTCAACGTGAGGGTTGGTCTTCGGGATCGGCTTGTCGAGCACGACCATCGCGAAGACGCTCGTGCCCACGGACACGTTCCCGGTGCCGGGGCGAACGGCGTTCGTCGCCACCATGCCGGTTCCCGCGTCACCCTCCGGCGGGCAGAACGGTATGCCGGCCTGGAGCGCGCCCGACGGGTCGAGGAGCCGCGCGCCCGCCTCCGTGAGGCTGCCTGCGTCCGCCCCTGCCTTGAGAACTGTGGGAAAGATCGCCGTCACGTCGAAGCCCGACTTATCCCTGAAGACGGTTGCCAGCCGCGCGTCGTACGTCCCTGTGCGCGCGTCCACGGGAAACATGCCGGATGCGTCGTTGATTCCGAGCGCCCTGCGGCCCGTCAGCAGGAGATGGACGTAGCCCGCAAGCGTTGTCTGGAATGCGAGCCGCCGCACGTGCTCTTCGCCGTCGAGCACGGACTGGTAGAGCTGCGCGACCGACCAGCGGCCGGGGAGATGAACGCCGAAGAGGTCCGAGAGCGCCGCTCCGGCCGGGACGGCGTTGGTGGAGCGCCATGTGCGGAACGGCGCGAGCAGTGCGCCGTCCGCGTCAAACGCGAGGTATCCGTGCATCATGGCGGAGACGCCCATCGCGGCAAAGCGTTCGGGACGTGCGCCGTGGCGGGCGGCATAATCGTCCGCGCAGGCCGCGTAGGCTGCGGCGAGGCCCGCGCGCGTCTCGTCCAGACCATACGTCCACACGTCGTCCGCAAGCGCACGATTCTCCCACGCGAAGGCTCCGGACGCCTGCACGGTTCCCGTGCCGTCGATCACGACGACCTTGATGCGCGTGGACCCAAGCTCGATTCCAAGATAGAGATCATTCATGTCAAGTGAAATCCTTTCCTTTCGTCGATTCCCGGACGACAAGCGTCGCCTCGAGGTCAATCTCGCGCGACGGAAGCGACGGCGCACGGATGCGCTCTAGCAGCGTGCGTACCGCCACAGCGGCGATCTCCTCGCACGGCTGCCGCATGGTCGTGAGCGGCGGCGAGAGGAGCTGGGCGCACGCGACGTCGTCAAATCCGGCCAGCAGCACGTCGCGCGGCACCTGTTTGCCGATCGCGCCGAGCGTCTGCAGTAGGCGCGCGGCAGTACGGTCGTTCCCGCAGATGAAGGCGTCCGGCGCTTTCCTGCCACGAAAAAGGGCACGCACGGTATCGACGTCGTCCGGCGAGGCGATGCACGTGCTATAAGACCGCCAGGGGAGTCCAGCGCCGGCCATGGCCAAGGCGACGCCCTGGCATCGCAGGTGGATCGTGGGCGCGGAATGGGGCGGCATGAAGAAGCGGATGTCGCGCGCACCTTGCGCGATGACGTGCGCCGCGAGCGTCTGGCCGGCCCGCATGTTGTTGATGCCCACGAGGTCGTAGCCGCTACGGCGTTCGGACGATACGATGTCTCGGTCCAGCAGCACAACCGGTATCTTGCGGTCGGTCAGGATCGACAGTATCTCCTGGCTCAGCTCGTAGCTCCCCGGCAACAGCTCGATCGGCTCGAAGAACACGCCGTCCACGTGGCGGCTCGCGTAGTCGGCCGCGAGCGCCTGCGCCTGGCGCACG
>JAFRNO010000595.1 GCA_017430155.1 Kiritimatiellia bacterium
CTAACAGAAACAAGAAGTTCGTTGCTCACCTACGATTTTGGATTAGGATCACGTCAGAAATTCTCTGAGGGTCAATGGAGCTGAGTGACCGGAAAGAAGCGTTGTATCCGCTGGAAGCGTGAGGATGCGCGTTTCAAGGGATCGAATGAGCGTCGGCTGGTCGCCGCCGGGGAATTTCGTAAGTCCGACGTTCCCGTCGATGATCGTGTCACCCACGAAGGCGCAGTTCTCGGACGGCAGATGGTAGGTTACTGAATCAGGCGTGTGTCCTGGTGTGTACAGGACGCGGATTGAAAATGCTGGATTGGCAGCGAGGCGCACTTCATCACCGTCATCAAGCCAGTCGACACTCGCGCCGATGGTGACATGCCGGCCGCAGCGCGCACTGAGGTTCAGCTCGGCGTCCGCAAGAAACGGCGCGCCGAGGCGGTGCATGGATATAGGCGCGTTCAATGCACGGCTCAATGGTTCCGCCGCCGCCGTATGGTCGAAATGCCCGTGCGTGAGTAGGATTCTCTCGATGCGCCAGCCCCTGTCGCGCGAGATGCCGTAGAGCTGCTCCGCCTCTGCTCCGGGGTCAATCAGAAAACCGCTGCCCGTGGCATCGTCGATGATGAAATATGCGTTCGTCTCGAAGACGTCCCGCACGACGACTCTCGCAACCATGACGCGCCTCCTTATTCAAGTCGGCATCCGTCAGGACCGCAGACATGCGTTTTCGGTTTCGCTTCCCCGGCAGGTTTTGCGTCGCCAATAAACTGGTTCAGCGCGGCGGCAAAGTCGTTCTTCGACATTGCGCCTGGGATGGCGAGCTTGCCGTTTATGACGAAATACGGCACGCCGTGGACGCCCATCCTCGCCGCCGCAGCCTTGTCACGGCGAACTTCGTCGGAGAACCTGCCGGAGAGGAGGACCTTGGAGGCTTCGCCCCTGTCGAGTCCCGCTTCTCCAGCCGCGTCGAGCAGAACGGCGTGGTCCGCAAGTTCAAGGTTCTTCGTGAAGTAGGCCGCATAGAGCAACTCCTCGAGTCTATGGGTTTTCGCATCGTCGCCGAGGCTTTGCGCATAATGCGTAAGCCGATGGGCGTCGAACGTGTTGGTGTATCGCGTCGTTGCATAGCGGAAGTCCAGCCCCTCGGCCCGCCCAAGCGACGAGATGTCCTCGATCCGCGCCTTTGCGCCGTCAAGCGAGAGACCGTATTTGTGCGCGAAGCGCGTCGCGGTGTCGGTCTCCGTCTTGCGCGGAGCGGACGGATCAAGCTCGAAACTGTGCATCCTGAGCGTCCATCCTCCTTTCGGCAGAGTCTCTTCCGCCGCCTTTTTGAGCCGCGCCTCGCCGATGTAGCAGTAGGGGCAGGCGTAGTCCGACCAGTAGTCTATCTGAACCATCATTTCATCTCCGTTCCGGTCTTGCTGTTGCAAAACGCCGCAGATTATACTATACTATGCGTCCAAATGACAAGAACGCACTATTTTGTAGCCTACTTCCCAAAAGGAAACCGTACATCATGACAAGGGAGAAACTTGAAGGCTTCCACTGCGCGGTGGAGGCTGCGATTGCCATTCTCGGCGGCAAATACAAGGCCATCATCGTCTGGTGGCTTACGGAAAGCGGCATCATGCGCTACAGCGACATCAAGCGCAAGATTCCGCAGGCGACCGCCAAGATGCTCAGTCAGCAGTTGCGCGAACTTGAGGCGGACGAGATAATCTCACGCAAGGTCTATCCCGTCATTCCGCCCAAAACCGAATACACCCTGACGGCACTTGGCAAATCAGCCGCAGCAATCGTCAGGGCGATGGACAAATGGGGGCGCGGATATTACGCCCACCACGGCGTTACACCTCCATGCGACAGGCAAGGCGACTCCTCGTAGCCGCGTCGACCGCCGCGACGTTGGCCCGTGCCGCGCCCGGCGCGAAGACGGACGATTTGGCCGGCCAAACGCGAAAAGCCCGATACGCGGCAACGTGGCGGGCTTGCGGGGCAGAAAGCGGACGATGCATGGAGCAGCGTTCGCCGTTGTCTCTCAAATTACCATTTCACCGGCTCTGAAAGAATCGTACCGTCGGATGCATTGACGCTTCCGGGCGCGGCTGCGACATACTGGACACAGAGCATCGTGAGCGGCGTCGAACCCGTGTTGCGGACGGCACGCTTGCCTGCGGGAGCGACGCGCACGACCGAGCCCTCTTTCACGGGGATGTTCGTTCCGTCGACCTGATACTCGCCCTCTCCCGAAAGGAAGAAATACAGCTCCTCATGTTCCTTGTGCGTGTGGTAGAAACCGCCCTCCGTTCCGGGCGCGAACACTTGAAGTGAGAAGTCCGCGCCGCCGGCCTTGACCGCCGCCCCGCCGAACACCTTGCCCGGAATCTTCACGTTCGGGCCGAGTTCAAGCACATAGTCCTTGATCTCCGCGAGTGGGCCAAGATCGATGGCCGTCGCGTTGGCAATATCCGCAGTTTCCTTTATTTCTTTCATTGTTTCGCTCCTTTCTTGTTTTTTTGCCGCAACATACGCAAAGAGTTAAACCGGCTTTACGTCCTCTTCGCGGCTTCTAAATTGGACAGCACCTTGTTCATCAGTTTCTCGAGCATTTCACCTTCTGATTTTTCAAGTGGACCATAGATGCGAGAGACGAGCTTCTTCGATATCACGTCGAATCTGCCGCGCAACGACTC
>JAFRNO010000596.1 GCA_017430155.1 Kiritimatiellia bacterium
GGCCTTCGCGAAGAACGCCTTGGCGGCGGACATCGTCTCGGCGTCGCCCAGCTCGGGGTTGCAGCGGAGGGTGAGCGTGATGCAGTTGTAGGTGCTTTTGGCGAATCCCTCGTCGGCCATCCGGCTGAACGCCTTCATCCCGTCGGGGAAGTCGCGGGTGCCGAAGCCCCAGAACGCGTTCTCGGGCACGACGTCCACGGGCAGGCGTCGGACGGTCTTGCCGTCGTTCTCGCGCCAGAACCGCGGCAGGGGATCGGCGGGGACGGCCAGCAGCTCGGTCGCGGCAACGGCCAGACAGGCGATGACGATTGACTTCGTATGCATACTATTTCCTTCCATTTGCCTTTGGCGCGCGGGTTCACCCGCCCGCGCCCATTGGCAGTTCCTGCAACGGCACAATTATACCACATTCTCTCTGTCTCATGTCAAACCCGTCTCGGGTTCGCGCCGCGGCTCCCTATCGATTGCTATTGACAAAACGGGTGGGTCGGATAAAATATCAACCATTCGTTTTTGGGTCCTAGAAGGAATCTGTACGATGCTGAAAAAGATATTTGGGTTTGCGTGCGCGGCGGCGTGCTTGGGCGCGTTCGGCGCGCCGACGATGGGCGTGGACGACGGCAAGTACGTGATCGACGTGCCGGCGGGCGAGACGTACACCCTCACGGCGGACGATGTGACGGCAATTGGCACGCTCCCGCTCGTGAAGGCCGGCGAGGGCACGTTGAAGGTCGACGACGTGCTAAAGGACTACACCGGCGACATCTACGTCACCAACGGCTTCTACCAGGCGACCACGTCAGGCGCCGTGGGCACGACGAACGGTGTCACCCATGTGCTTGACGGCGGCACGTTCAATGGCACGCAAGAGGTGCCATCGAGCGGAGGACAGGCATTTGCGACAGGTGAGCGGTTCTACATCTGCGGCGAAGGCTACAATCGACTGGGCGCGGTCCGGCAGACATCCAAGGCATGTTGCCGCTTTGGCGGCAAGACCACGCTCACCGGGCCGACGCGCATCTCCGGCAATGCCCGTCTGGACTACCGTTATGACGGGTTCGACATGGCCGGTTACGAGCTAACCGCCGCAATGGAGGGCAACCAGTGCCTTTTCCTTGTGGGTGTGTCGGTTGCGCATCCCGGTAACATCGTGGTGGAACGCGGTAGTTTTGAGTTTCAGGCAGGGGTCGGCGGGTTCACGGCCGCACAGACGGTCACGGTGAAGTCCGGCGCGTCCCTCAGCCAATGGAACTCGACGACGAGGCAACAGGCGACGCTCGTGCTGGAGAGCGGCGCGAAACTTACGTCAAACAACGGCACTTACGAACCGGGCAAATATGCGAACAATGTCTGGGGAGGTCCGATCACCGTGCAGGGCGGGACGGTAAATGCCCTCACATCCGGCAAACAGGTGACGTTCGTCGGCAACTTCTCCGGCGCGGGAGGGTTCCGGGGCGGGAACGGCGGCTGGCTCCAGTTCTACAACGTGGCCAATGCGTTTACGGGCGGCATCTACCAGAACGGCGGCGGCGTGGCCGTGTGGAACACGAACTCCATTCCCGTCCAGGGAGGCATGGTGTCGCTCACGAACGCGAGCCTGCACCTGATGAAGTCTCCGCCGTACACGATGACGCTCCCCGACCTTGCGTTCCATGGAACCGGAGTCGTTTCCGGGAAGTTGGCGAGCGCGTCGGCGAAATCACTTACGAAGACAGGCTCAGGCATGCTTGATATCTGGACTCCCCTGCAAGTGACGGGCCCGTTGTCCGTCCAGAATGGCGGCATCCGCATTCGCGCGCGCGTGCCGGAAACGCCAAGCGGGCTCCACTGGTATCAGAAGGACGTTTCCGGAAACATCGACGCGATCGCCGTGCCGTCGACGATTCCGTACATGGGCATCGACCAAGTCGGCGTTTCCTACGCCTATCGTGAATGGCCTGCCGTTCCGAAGTTCACGACCTGCTACTACTACACCGGCTATATCCGCGTGCCGGGCGAGGAGGGCGAGACGGTGACGCTCAACTGCATCTCCAGCATCGCACGCACCACGCACCTGCGCATCGGCGACACGGAGGTGATCAAGTTCAACGACCAGACCGACCTGATTGACAACGAGAAACTCGCCTCGAACGACTGGTCGCGCTTCCGCATGGGGCGGCAGCGGACGCTCACCGCCGGCTGGCATCCGCTGTTTCTCGAGATGCACAACTGGCATGACACGACCCGAGGGCCGCTGCCCAACACGGGCAAGGGGTGGCAGGCGAATTTCGGCATTGGCATCGACTGGCAGGGACGGTGTGTCACGAACCCCGTGTACTACGTCAAGCTTCTCGACCCCGGCGACGGTTCGTTCCTGCGGCCGACGATCGACGGGAAGATGTCGATTGACCCGGCCTTCTACCGTCCGACGTTCGACGGACCGGCGTCGTTCGGGCCGGGGACGTCCATCGACTTCGGCGACGCGGCGCCGTACGTGCCGTTCGTCTTCAACGGCCTCTCGGGCTGTCCCTCGATCACGAATGGCGAGCTCGTGGTGAGCAACGCCTGGACCGTCGCGCACGCGCAGGCCGTTGCCCAGCCGCTGACCGTCGCCGCCGGCAGCAAGCTGGCGTTCGCCGCCGGCACGACGCTCGCAATCGAGGACATCGGGCTCTTCAACCGCAGGGCCGACGGAACGACGCTCGTCCGCGCCGCCGACGCGAACGCCATCACGGGCTTGCCGACGCTGATGGGTGGCAGGGGGTGGAAACTCGTCGCCTCGGAGGACGGCAGGACGCTCACGCTTCGCGACGTCAGCGGTTCGGTTCTGCTTGTACGGTGACTGAATCGACGTTGTTCTACAATTGACAAAATGGGGAGTGTGGGATAAAATACAAGTCGTTAGCTTTTGGGTCATAAAAGGAGCCTGCACGATGTTTAGAAAAATTACCGGAATCGCGCTTGTGGGCGCGTTCGCGCTTGGCGCGGGCGCGGACGTGGTCACGAACGTGTGGATCAATCCGGCGGGCGGCTATTGGGCCGACACGAACAACTGGCAAAACGGCAACGTGGCCATCTCCACCACAGTGGCGGACTTTCGCCAACTGGCGAGCGGTTCGAAGGTGACGATTACCAATTACACGTGTGTCGGCGGGATGGTGTTCTCCGGCGGCGCCGACGATGTCTGGACGCTCGAGACCACGAGCGAAGCGAAGCTGAGTTTCCGCACAGATCTTTTCGGCTGCACGCCGATTTGCGTCGAAGGCGGCACGTTGCAGCTTGACTGCCTCGTGGAATTCAGTGGCGTCCACATCGCCCGGAAGGAGGGGAACGGCATTTTGGTGACGAAGCACGATTTCCCGTCGTCGATAGAGTTCAACAATCAGATGATCGTGGCGGAGGGCATATTCCGTCCAAAAGGAATGACGGACCTGTGGCAGGCCAATGTCCACGTGACGGGGACGGGCGTCCTTGACGTGCCTGATTCCCTCACAGCCCTGTGGCTTGGCTCTTATTCCTCCGACAATGGCGCGACGGTCGACCTCAAGGGACGGCGGTTCCTGTTCGGCGCCTCGTGCGGGGCAATGCTTTCCGAGAACGTCGTCGGCACGGGCCAGCTCGTCTCCGTGGCCGGCAACGTTCTCTCCGTTGCCAATCCGCAGCCGGGAGTTGAATATGTCGCGCGCGAAGGCGTGGTTAAGCTTGGGGATCAGTCGGTCGTGGGCCATTGGGAGTTTGACGATCCGGCGAATCCCGGCAAGGACTCGGGCACAGCAGGTAATGACCTGGCCGTCAGCAACTCCGTGACGGTGGTGGATGACGCGGAACGCGGGAAAGTGGCGCTCTTCGGCGCGGAGTCCTGCCTCTTCGGCACGGGCCCCGGCAGGTCGATCAAATTCATGCCTGTCGGAAACTCCTCTTACACGGTGGCGGCATGGGTGAAGGCAGGGGCGTCGACGCCGTGGGGAAGTGCGCTCTTCTTCTGGGGACCGTTGCCGGTCGTCAGCAATACCGGCCTCCTTTGCCGGTTCAATGGCACACAAGATACGGGCGTCTATGCGGGGCATGGCGGCAGCGGCCTCTGGAACGACTACGAATCGAGAGGTTTCAGCGACGGCACATGGCACCATTTCGCCGTTTCCTACGATGGCAAATCAAAGAAACTCGGCCTCTACTATGACGGTGTCTTTCGCACGAACCTGACGTATACCGTGGCGAATGCCGCCACGGCCGAGAACTTCTCCATCGGCTTTCCGTGGAGCGTGGCGACCACCTATCCCAACGGTCTGCGGATGGATGACGCGATCCTCCTCAACCGCTGCCTCTCGGTCGACGAGGTGTCGGCGCTGAAGGACGGCACATTCGCGTCCGAGCCGTCGGCGCTTCCCGCCGGCGTCGGCCTTTCCGCGACGTACAACGGCGAGATATACCTGGCAGGCGACCAGACGATCGCGGAGATCGGCGGCGACTCCGTGCGCGGCGGCGTGTCGATGCCCATCGGCGGTACGCTCACCGTGACGGGTTCGGCGGAGAAGGTGACGACCGTCTAC
>JAFRNO010000597.1 GCA_017430155.1 Kiritimatiellia bacterium
ACGTAATTCTGCGCGGACGCCGCACAGGCGCACGCGAACACCAGCACTCCACTGATCTGCTTCATGTTATTCCTTCTTGTCTCAGTCGCACTTCGAACAGGATTTCGCCTTCACGCGCACGAGATGCGTGGCGTGCGGCGGCACCTTCACGGCGTAGAAGCCGGAATGCTTGCCCTCGCAGCGCTGGCGCCAGAGGTCGCGCACGAGGAACTGCCCGCCGTCGAGGCCGAGCTCCTCGAAGGAGACCTTGACCTCGCGCGTGAGCGGATAGCGGTTGACGAGCGCGACGGCGAGCGAGCCGTCGGCGAGCGGACGCGTCCAGACGCTCTCGGCGTCCGTGTGGCGGATCCGGCGCGCGGCCACGCCGAGGCGGTCCTGGCTGACGGCGATCACCTCGTCGTTCACGAGCAGGTTCCGCGTGAACGCGTCAAGGTCGGTGAGGTCGCAGCCGATGAGGAGCGGCGAGCCGATCATGCACCAGATCGAGACGTGCGTGTACTGCTCGTTCGGCGTGAGGAACGTCTGGTGGTCGTGTCCGAAGGAGTACTGCCGGCCGACGATCATCATGTCGGGGTCGGCCCAGCAGCCGGGGGCGGACCACTTGTAGTACTCCGCGCCGATGTGCGACTCGATCGCCTTCTCCATCCACACCCAGGCGTCCTTGAGGTCGTCCCAGCTCCGCCAGCAGTTCGCGCCCGCGTCGCGCGCCCACTCCTCGGTCTTGCCCATGCCGTACTGGCAGAAGGAGTAGAGGATGTCGCGGTTCTGCTTCTTCAGGCACTCGCCCATGAGGCGGTACGGCTTCTCGTAGCCGGGATGGCGCTCGCCCGCGCGCGCCGGCCGCTTCTCGCCGGCGGCCTTGAGTTCCTCGTTGAAGATCTTGCCGTAGCTGCACCAGTCGTACTTGACGTAGTCGAAGCCCCACTCGGCCCAGCTCGTCGCGTCCTGCATCTCGTGCTGGTAGCTCGCCTCGCACTGGCCGCACGTGAGGGGGCCGGGGCTCGAGTAGAGGCCCGCCCGGAAGCCGAAGGAGTGGATGTAGTCGGTGAGGCCCTTCATGTCGGGGAACGAGCGGTTCGGGAGGATGCGCCCCTGCGCGTCGCGCGCGGGGCCGATGACGTCCTCGCGCCCGCCGAAGTCCTTCTTGCGCATCTCCACGCGCGGGCAGCCGGAGTTGTTCATCTCCCACCAGTCGTCGAGGTTGATGTAGGCCCAGCCGTGGTCGCCGAGGCCCGAGGCGTCCATCGCCTTCGCGGAGGCGCGGGCGTGCTCGTCCGTGAGGCGGTAGCACCACACGTTCCAGCTGTTCCAGCCCATCGGCGGCGTGAGCGCGATCGTGTCGCCCACCGCAAGGCGGATCATGCGCGTGGCGGACCCCTTCGCGTTCTTCGCGGTGACGGTGATGTCGTAGGCGCCCTTCTCCTTGGGCGCGACGCCGCCGAGGATGCCCTTTTCGGTGTCGAACGTCACGCCGGGCGGCAGGCCCTTCGCCGTGAACGTCATCGGACGCACACCCGTGGTGGCGACGCGGAAGATCACGGGATGGCCGGGGCGCACGCCCCAGATGTCCGCGCCGTTGATCTGCGGCTCCGCCTTCTCGGGCGGGGTGAGGATGCCGAGCTGCGCGGTGCGCGCGGGGTCGGCGACCGGCGCGAGCTCCGCGCCGTCCTCGCAGACGAAGCGCGCGTCGCCCCAGCCGCAGTTCGCGGCGTCGAACGCGGTCCACACGCCGCCGCCGATCGTCTCGAGCACGATCTCCCGCGCGCCGGCGAGCGGCACCTTCACGGGAACAGGGTCCTGGCCCAGCTTGCGCTCGCCGGAGCGCCACACGACCTGCCCGTCAGCCCACACGCGGAACTCGGCCGTGGGCTTGCCGTAGCTCTTGCCCGAACCGGCCGTCTTCGCGTCGTCGTCGATGCCCACCACGGCCTCGAAGGAACTCACCTTCCCGTTCGCGGCGAACGCGACGCAGCCCTCGGGGTGCGTGCCGATGCCGCGCGCGTAGACCTTCCCGGAGAGGGTGATGGGATGGCCGTCGACGGACTGCCGCGCGGCGACCTTCTTCCCGGCGCCGCACGTCGCGGCGGAGAGGTCGAACTCATCCACGTATTTGGCGCCGCCCGCGCACAGCAGCGCGCCGAGCGCGGAAACGAGCAAGACGGATCTCTTCATGTACAAGGCTCCTCTAAGTTGTTTGAGGGGCATTATACCATATCGCCGCGCCTTGGGCAAACCCAGAGTCGCATCGTTCAAACGTCTTCAGCGGCCACGGCGCGCACGGGGTGCGCCCCCTACCGGAAGATGACCATTGTGCCGGTGGGCGGGGCCACCACGAGGCGGCGGTTCGCCACGTCGAGGCGGAACTTGAGCTTCGACGCGGGATCGGCTGGGACGAACTCCGTCGCGCCGCGCAGGCGGGCCGTGCCCGTCCATGCGAGGAGCGGCGTGAACGGCGGCGGCGTGCCGCCCTGGGCATCAACCAACACCGTGCCGTCCGGGAACCACACGTCGCCGGTGACGGGAAGCGGATAGACCGCGCCGTTTGCCGCACACTCGGCCTTCAGGATCGCGCCGTCGGCGAACTCGACGTCCGCTGCGGAGAGCGTGTTCGTGGCCGTCACCTTCACGGCCGCGCCCGGCGCCACGTACATGCGCCCCACCACCGAGCCGTCGCCCCAGATCGTCTGGTCCGGCCAGAGCGTGAAATCGTATTTCGCCGGCGCGCCGTAGGACGCGCCCGCGTGCACGAACACCTCGCGAGAGCGCTGCTGGCGGTCGACCGCCCGGCCGCGCTCAAAGCCCTCGTCGTAGACGTTGTACTTCGCGCACAACTCGCGCGTGACCACCTCCACCTGCCCGGGCGTGAGGGCGGTGCGCCAGAACCGGAACTCCGCCACGTCTACGGGCGCGTAGCGGGCCTTG
>JAFRNO010000598.1 GCA_017430155.1 Kiritimatiellia bacterium
GAAGGAATGGGGGGGGCGGGCCTCGGGCCCGCAGAGGCAGGTGGCACCGCTTGCGGTGCCGCCGCCCCCGCCCGCCCCGCGAGCTCCCTCACCGCCTTCAGCACCTCCTCGATTGACGCCACGGTCGCCACGCGCGCGGCGCGCAGGAGGGTCATCTCGATGAGCGTGCGCACGCTCAGCACGTAGCGCAGCTTGTCCTGCATCTCCGCGAGCTGGTCGGTCACGCGGAAGAGGCGCGAGGCGGGGCAGAGCTTCGCCTGCTCCTGGAGGGTCTTGATCTGGTCGGGCGTCGCCTCGATGCCGGCGGCGTTTCCGCCGAGCGTCTGGCACACGAGGAGATTGCGGAAGTGCTGCATGAGCTCGCCCGCGAGGCGGCGCATGTCCTTGCCGGCCGAGTCGAAGCTCTCCACGGCGCGGAGGATGGCGGCGGCGTCGCCCGTGAGGATGGCGCCGGCGAGGTCTTCGAGGGACTTGCGCGAGACGAGCCCGAACACGCCGAGGGCGTCCTCCTCGGTGATTTTTTCGCCCGTGAACGCGATGAGCTGGTCAAGGGAGGAAAGGGCGTCGCGCATGCCGCCCTCGGCGCCGCGCGCGATGGCGAGGAGGGCGTCCTCGGTGGCGTCGATCCCCTCCTTCCCGCAGATGTAGCGGAGACGCGCGGCGATCTGGTGCGTCTGGATGCGTCGGAGGTCGAAGCGCTGGCAGCGGGAGATGATCGTGGCGAGGAGCTTGTCGCCCTCGGTCGTCGCGAAGATGAAGCGCACGTAGGGCGGCGGCTCCTCGAGCGTCTTGAGGAGGGCGTTCCACGCGGCGGGGGTGAGCATGTGGCATTCGTCGACGATGAAGATCTTGTACTTCGAGGCGGCGGGCTTGAACTGGACGCCCTCGATGATCGGGCGCACGTCCTCGACCTTGTTGTGCGAGGCGCCGTCGAGCTCCGTGACGTCGATTGACCTCCCCTCGGCGATCTGACGGCAGCTCTCGCACGCGCCGCAGGGCTCCACGCCGTTCGGGGTGGGGCAGTTGATGGCCTTCGCGAAGATGCGCGAGAGCGTCGTCTTGCCGATGCCGCGCGACCCCACGAACAGGTAGGCGTTGGCGATGCGCCCGGAGGCGATCGCGTTGCGGAGGGTGCGCGTGACGTGTTCCTGCCCCACGACGTCGTCGAACGTCTTCGGGCGGTATTTCAGCGGCAGCGCGATGTGGACCTGTGTTTCGCTCATGGGCATTAGTATACCACACCCTTGCCGAAACGGGGAGGAATGTGCTATATTATCCGCATGAAAAAGATTGCAATCGTCGGATTCGGCTTCATGGGCCGGATGCACTACGGAAACTGGAAACGGATTTCCGGCGCGAAGGTCGTCGCGATCTGCGACGCGAACCTCGCGCAGCTCCACAACGTGTCGGGCGGGAACATCGCGGGAGCGGACGCGTCCACCGACTTCACGGGCGTCGCCATCTACGACGACGTGGGGAAGATGCTCGCGGCGGGCGGGTTTGACGCCGTGGACGTCACGCTCCCCACGCCGCTCCACCCGGAGGTGGCCATTGCCGCGCTGAAGGCGGGCTGCCATGTGTTCTGCGAGAAGCCGATGGCGCTCGACGTGGCGTCCTGCGACCGCATGCTCGCCGCGACGAAGCGCGCGGGGAAGGTGCTCCTCGTGGGCCAGTGCCTCCGCTTCTGGCCCGAGTACGTGGCGCTCAAGGCGATGATCGACTCCGGGAAGTACGGCAAGGTGGTGGCGGCGGACTTCTCCCGCTCCACGCCTCCGCCGGACGGCAAGGGCACGCACGGCTGGTTCCTCGACGAGAAGAAGTCCGGCGGCTGCCTCCTTGACATGCACATCCACGACGCGGACATGGTGCGCTTCCTCTTCGGCCCGCCGAAGGGCGCGGACGCCGTGACGCACCGTCATGCGAGCGGACTTCTCGACCACGCGCAGATCCGCTACGCCTACCCCGACAAGGTGGTGACGGCGACCGTCTCGTGGGCCGTCTCCAAGACGCTCGGGTTCGAGGCGTCGTTCCGCGTGATGTTCGAGGGCGCCACGGCGGTGTTCGACACGAAGCGCGCGGAGACGTTCATGGTCTACCCGCAGAAGGGCAAGCCGTTCGCGCCGAAGGTCTCCGCCCGCAACGGCTACGAGGCCGAGCTGCGCTACTTCCTCGACATGGTGCGGGGACGTCCCGTCAAGCCGGTCCTCACCGCGCGCGACGCGCGCGACGCCGTCGCACTCGTGAAATCGCTCGCTTAGGCGGATGCGCGGCATGGGACGTCTTCCCCTCCTGCTCTTCCTGCTCGCCGCCGGACTCGGCGCGGCGTGGGGCGTGTGCCATTTCATCACGCCCTGCTACGAGGCCCGGTGCGAATGCGAGGTCGTGTTCGGCCAGCCGGCGGAGGGCGGGTTCGAGGAGAACCTCAACACGCGCCTCGCGACCTGGCAGGCGGAACTGCAGGGCATGTGGCCGGACGTGGAGATCGCGCGCGTGCCGCGGTCGCGCCTCGTCGCAACGATCGCGCGCGGCGTGCGTGCGGAAGGCGTCGCCGCGCGGGCCAACGGCTGCGCAGAGGCGCTCGTGGCGTTCACGGAGACGTCGACCGTCGCGCGCGCCGAGGCGGCCCTCGCGCAGATCCACGCGGAAGTCGAGCGGCGGCGCGAAACGGACGAGCGTCTCGCCAAGGAACTGCTTGCCTCCCGCGCGGCGAGCGCGGCTGACACGCAGAGCTCCGAACGGCGTCTCCTCGAAGAGAACCTCGCGCGTGCGACGGCCGACGTGCTGGAACAGGAGAAACGCGTGCGCGAGGCCGCAGAGTGGGCGGAGTTCCTGGAGGTGGCGCGGACGCACCCCGCCGACCTCGGAGCCTTCCCCAAGACGGTGTCCGAGTCGTCGGAAGTGCGGCGCACCCACAAGGCGTGGTCCGACGCGCGGGGCCGCCTCGCCAGCCTGCGCACGAAGTACACGGAGGAGCATCCGGACGTGGATGCGGCGAAACGGCAGCTCGTCGCGTCCGCAAAGCAATTCGCCGAGGTTCTCCAGGGCGCGACGGCCGTTGCGGAGGGCGCCCTGGCGTCTGCCAAGAACCAGCTGAAGGCGTTCCGGCGCACGGCGGGACAGCTGCGCGCCGAACTGGAGGGCATGTCGTTGCGGGCCGACCAGGCGAGCGGCGGGATCGAGCGTCTCCAGGAGGAGAAGAAGGTCGCGCGCGCCCTTTACGAGGAGGCGTTGCTGAAGGAGTACGAGATGCGCGTGTCCGCGGGGCAGGACGCCGACCGCGTGCGCGTGGTGCGCAAGGCGTTCGCGCCGTCGAGCCCTCTCTACCCCAATTCGACGATCGCCTATTCGATCGGCGCCGGTGCGCCGGTGCTGCTGTGGTTGCTCTTCGGGCTTCTCTGGCCCTCCGCTCCCCGCCACCGCCACCACCACCA
>JAFRNO010000599.1 GCA_017430155.1 Kiritimatiellia bacterium
ATGGAAGTTTCAATTGTTTTCATGGCACACATTATACCACAAACTCCGTCGCCTCGACACAAAGAGGCTCAGTTTCATGCGGCTTCCTCGCCGCCGTTTTATGGTATACTACCGGCAACCAAGGAGTAACTACGTTCGAATGAAACTGACGTTTCGCAGAGTCTTTGTCGCCTTCGTCCCACTTGTGACGTTGATCGGGATGATTGTCGTGGGCGTCACCGTCTTCGGCCGTGACGCCGGCGACGGGCCAAGCCAGATATCCCTCGTCCCAAGTTTGCCACTTGAGTAACCCCGGGAAGTAGAATTCACCCAATACCCTATTGCATCTCTCGGTCATCTATGTTATAATCATTGCCAAGTCACCTAATTGCCTAAAGGAGCGGCGATGCACATTGAGAGGTACAACAACAACGGAATCGACTACCTGAGGCTGGTCGAGGGCAAGCGCATGGTTGCGCCCAACGGCAGGAGCCGCGTGGGCAAGAAGGTGCGGCTGTGCATCGGCGCGCTGGCCAAGTTCGACGATGGCAGGCCGGACTACCTCGGACGGCTCAGGCAGTCGTTCCGGGACGGGAAGCCGCTGATACCCTCGCTCCAGCGGTTCGTGGGCGAGCCGCGGCCGAGGATGGTCACCGTCACGTTCGAGGCCGGGGATCCGAAGTGCCTCGGCAAGCCGAAGCTCATGGCGGCGACGATCCTCGACCCGGTGTTCAACGCGCTCGGGCTGGGAGCCCTCCTCGCGAGCGTCAAGCATGCGTCGAAGTTGCGCTACGACCTGGCGGGCATCGTGCGGCTGCTCGTGTACGGCAGGATCCTCGATCCCGCGTCGAAGTGCGCGACCATGGCCCGGAACGAGAAGTGGCTCGTCCCCGTCGTGTCCAGCAGCAACGGCGACAACGTCTACGACGCGCTGACGGTCATCGAGAGGAACCGGCGCCAGATCCTGCGGCGCATGAACACGTGCATCACGCGCGGGACGGGGCGCAAGGCCGGCACTGTGTTCTACGACGTGACAAATTTCTTCTTCGAGGTCGAGGACGCCGACCCCGACGAGGAGGTGGAGGGCGTGGCGGACGACGGGACGAAGAAGGTCGAGGCGGTCAAGGGGCTGCGGCAGCGGGGCGTCAGCAAGGAGAACAGGCCCCAGCCCATCGTCCAGACGGGACTCTTCCTCGACGACCAGGGCATCCCCCTGTCCATCGAGGAGTTCCCGGGCAACACGCTGGACGCGCAGACGCTGAAGGACGCGATGCGCAGGACCGTCGACGACTTCGACATGGGGCGCTTCATCCTGGTCGCGGACCGCGGGATGTACAGCGGAACCAACATGCTGAAGGTGGTCGACGGCGGAAACGGCTACATCGTCGCCAAGAGCCTGCTCAAGAGCACGGCGGCGGACCGGAAGTGGGCGACGGGGCCGGAGGACTGGGAGAGCGCCGGCAAGGACCTGAAGTACAAGTCCCGGACCGTCACGCGCAAGGCGGTCGACGGCAACGGGGACCCTGTTCTCGGCGAGGACGGAAAGCAGCGGGAATACACGGAGAAGGTGGTCGTGTACTGGAGCCGGGCCTTCTACGAGCGGCAGCGCCACGAGAACAGGTCGTTCCTGGAGTTCGTGGAGGAGCTCAGGAAGAATCCCAACGGGTTTCGGGTGACGAAGGCCAGCTACAGGAGCCTCCGGAAGTTCCTGAAGAAGAAGGTCGTCAACACCGAGACCGGCGAGGAGCTGGACGGGGCGAAGCTGCGGGCGATGATAGACGACGAGAAGCTGGACGCGTTCAGGGACCTCATGGGCTACTACCAGATCGTCTCGTCCGAGACGGGGATGCCGTCGTCCGAAATAATCGAGAAATACCACGGGCTCACGCAGATCGAGGACCAGTTCCGCGAGATGAAGGGCACGCTCCGGACCAGACCCGTCTACGTCAGCACGCGCGAACACATCAAGGCGCACCTGCTCGTCTGCTTCATCGCGCTCACGATGATGCGGCTCATCCAGCGCAAGACCAAGGCCGCGCTCCCGGAATACGCGGGAAAAGACGTGAAGTGGAGCTACGGCATCCCCGGCGCCCGAATAGCCAGGGCGCTCAGGGAATGGAAGGCCTGCGAGCTTCCCGAAGGGCAATACTACCAGATGCTGGACGCCGACGGCGAGGATGTCGGGGCGATCCTCAAAGCGTTCGGCGTGAACGTCACGCCCCAGGCATATACGAAAGGAGAACTGACCGGGCTGAAGTCGTCGATATCGGTCTTCTGACTGGTGTAACCTAAATTATGCGGCAAGGATGAAAAAGGCCGCATGACTATTGGGCTAGATGGACATTCTCCAAAAACGAAGTGGCAAACTTGGGGCGCATCGCGCAACCATGTCATGTTCGGCGACTTCGCCTGCTGGGCATACCAGTGGCTGGCCGGCATCCGCCTGCCGGTTGGCGGAACGGCGGCGACGCCCGACCCCGCGGCGCGGGCGTTCAAGGAGGTGCTGATTGCGCCGGCGTGTGTGCCGCAGCTGAGCCACGTGAAGGCGCACGTCGACGGCATTTACGGAAGAGTCGCGGTGGAATGGCGACGTGCCGGCGGAAAGATCGCGCTCAACGTGACGGTGCCTCCCAACTCAACGGACACGCTTCGCCTGCCGGGCGAACCGGACCGCAGGCTCTCCAGCGGTGAACACGGCATTCAGATATCTCGGCAATAACGGTCTTGCGCGTTGCTTGACAAGGAAACGCAAAATGACGAAGGTGAGAAAAGAAACGGATGTCGGGCGAACCGTTGCTAGAACCGCTTGTTATATTCCCAAACATG
>JAFRNO010000600.1 GCA_017430155.1 Kiritimatiellia bacterium
ACCTGCACGGGGCGCGTGGCGCGCGACGGCTACACGGTGGAGAAGATCTGCTTCGAGAGCCAGCCCAACCACCACGTGACGGCGAACCTCTTCCTGCCCGACCCCGCGAAGTTCCCGGGGAAGCGTCCCGGCATCGTGGTGCCGTGCGGACACTCCACCAACGGCAAGGCGTCGAACGGCTACCAGCGCGGCGCGCTCCAGGCCGCGCAGGCCGGCATGGTGGCGCTCTGCTACGACCCGATCGACCAGGGCGAGCGGCGGCAGAGCCGCAACAGCGCGTCTCTCTGGAACTGCTCGGCGCACAACAACGTGGGGCGCCGCGCGGAACTGCTGGGCTGGAACACGGCGCGCTTCCGCACGTGGGACGGCATGCGCGCGCTGGACGTCCTCGCGTCGCGTCCCGAAGTCGATCCCTCACGCCTCGGCGTGATGGGCCACTCCGGCGGCGGCACGATGACCTCGTGGATCATGGCGCTCGACGACCGCATCGCGTGCGCCGCGCCGAGCGGCTTCCTCTCCACGATGCGCGCCGTGTGCGAGCAGTGCGGCCCGCAGGACGCGGAGCAGTTCGTGTTCGGCGAGCTCGCGTTCGGCTTCAACCACCTCGGGCACGTCCTCCTGCGCGCGCCGAGCCCCGCGCTGCTCTGCGCCTCGCACGGAGACTTCTTCCCGTTCTCGGGCGTGGTCGAGACGTCGCGGCGCGCCGGCAAGGTCTACGCGATGCTCGGCAAGCCGGACGCCTTTGCGCTCTCGGACACGATCGGCCCGCACCACTGGCACGAGTCCACGCGCACGCGCGCCGTCGCGTGGATGAACCACTGGCTGCAGGGCGGCCCCGCCCCCGCGCCGATGCAGACGCACCGCAACCTCCAGTTCGGCTTCGACTACAAGAACGTGGATACGGGCCTCGGCTACGAGCCGAAGAGCCTCGTGCACATGCGCGCGAACAAGTGGGAGGCGACCGTCACGCCCACGGGCAACACGCTCGACCTGCCGGGCGAGCGTACCGTCTACGACATCATGAAGGACGAGGCGGACCGCGCGCGCGCGGCGCGTCCCGCGCTCACGGCCGACGTCGTGCGCCGCGTGGCGGGCATCCGCCCGGCGGAGAAGATCGCCTTCACGGTGTGCGAGGCGTCGGATGCTGACGGCGTCGCCTCCGCCGTGCTCGTGCAGGACGACGGCACGCCGGTGCCGGTCGTCACGGTGGGCGCGGGCGAGCCCGTGCTCCTCGTGGGCGACGCGGCGAAGCGCGCGGACCTCGCGCCGCACGTGAAGCGCCTCGTCGCGGCGGGCTGCCGCGTAACGGTGGCGGACATCCGCGGGTTCGGCGAGACCGCGTACGGGAAGCACGCCTTCTACGGCACCAAGGACGCCGACGAGGAGCTCGCGCAGCTCGGCTGCCTCGTGGGCGTGCCGTTCGTCGGCCGCCGCGCCGAGGACGTGATCGCGGCCGCGCGACAGGCAGGCGGCGGAAAGCCCGTGCGCCTCGTCGCAGTGGGCCGCGCCGCCATCCCCGCCGCGCACGCCTTCGCCGCTTCGCGCGAACTCTTCTCGCGCATCGAGACCGTCGACGCGCCCGACCCCTGGGCGACGCTCTTCGCGGACGACGCGAAGCTCACCCGCTTCGCGGACGTGGTCCACAACGCCTGGCGCTTCTACGACTGGACCGACCTCCTTCAGAACTGACACGAAACACGAATCACGCCCCGCGAACCACGAATTTTTGGTATAATGCGCGGCATGAAAAACACCAAGCAGCGCTCTCTTCTGTACATTGTCCTCGCGGCCGCCCTTGGCGGCTTCCTCTTCGGCTTTGACTCCGGTGTGATCTCCGGGTGCGAGCAGGCCATCCAGACGGAGTTCGGCCTCAGCGGATTCTGGCACGGGCTCATCGTGTCGGGCGCGCTGATCGGCACCGTCATCGGCGTGTTCACGGCGGGCGCGCCGTCGGACAAGTGGGGCCGCCGCCCGACGCTCTGGCTGATGGGGACGCTCTTTCTCGTCTCGGCCGTCGGCTGCGCGTTCACCGTCACGAACAAGGCGGTCGGCCCGCACATGCTCGGCTGGTTCCGCTTCATCGGCGGGCTCGCGATCGGCGGCGTGAGCGTGGTGGTGCCGCTCTACATCGTGGAGATCTCGCCCGGCCGCCTGCGCGGTCGTCTCGTGGCCACGAACCAGCTGAACATCGTCTTCGGCATCCTCATCTCGTACGTCTCCAACTACTTCGTCGCGCGCTGGATGGCGATCGACGGCGGCTGGTTCAACGGGATGTGCCAGTGGCTCGCGGGCGTGTTTTCCTCGAACATGTCGGTGGAGATGGTGAAGTGGCGCGTGATGCTTGGCATGGAGTGCCTGCCGATCATCCTGTTCATGGCGCTCCTCCTCACGATCCCCGAGTCGCCGCGCTGGCTCGTGCGCGTGGGCAGCAAGGAGGAGGCGGAGGACGTCCTCACGTCCGTCGGCTACCCCGACGTGCCGAAGACGATGGTCGAGATCGAGGAGTCCCTGCGCGAGGTGGCCGCGGGCGCGTCGGCGCGCCTCTTCCAGAAGCGCTACCTCAAGCCGATCCTGCTCGCGTTCTTCATCGCGTTCTTCAACCAGGTGAGCGGCATCAACGCCATCAACTACTATGCGCCGCGCATCTTCGACATGATCTTCGGCAAGGGCAGCGAGATGGCCTCGCTCGCCGGCACGATGGGCGTGGGCACGGTGAACCTGATCTTCACGGTCCTCGCGTTCTTCATCATCGATAAGTTCGGCCGCCGCGTGATGATCATCGGCGGCGCCTCGCTGATGATCCTCATGCACTCGCTCGTCGCGTGGCAGCTCTCGCTGGGCGAC
>JAFRNO010000071.1 GCA_017430155.1 Kiritimatiellia bacterium
ATCGGCGCGGACTGCTACACCGAGGATGCCGCCACCGCCGCCGCGATGGACATCGGCGTCTGCGCCCACGTGGGCCGCGACGAGTTCGCGGAGCGCGATCGGGCGTTCGACATGATGCGGGATGCCGGGATTTCCTGGGTGCGCACCGATTTCGAGTGGTTCCGCTGCCAGAGGGAGAAGGACGGCACGTTCGACTTCTCGCTCTACGACACCGTGGTCGACGACGCCCGCTCGAGGGGCCTTGCGGTTCTGCCGATTTTCTGGAGTCCCCCGAAGTGGGCGCAGCCGGACTTGTCGAACCTTGCCGGAACGCGGCCGTTCGTGGTGCAGCCGGATGCGGCGTTCCTGGACGCATGGCGGACCTTCGTGCGGGAAGCCGCGCTCCACTTCAAGGGACGATTCTCCGCCATCGAAATCTGGAACGAGGAGAACCACCCGGCCTTCTGGCTGAACCCCGATGCGGCGGCCTATGTCCCCGTGCTGCGCGCGGCCTACGAGGAGATCAAGGCCGTCGATTCGTCCGTCACGGTCCTCCTCGGCGGCCTCGCCGGGACGCCCCTCGACTACATCGAGGCGCTCTACAACGCCGGGGCGAAAGACTTCTTCGACGCTATGAACGTCCACCCCTACACCTGGCCTAACCCGCCTGACGGCGAGCTGGAACGACAGCTAACAGGGCTGAAGGAAACGATGGCCGCGCAAGGAGACGCTGGCAAGCCAATTTGGATCACCGAGATCGGCTGGCCCACACAGAAAGCGCGGCTTCCGGCGCAGAACCTCTTCGTCGCGGCGCTGAAGGCGGCGCGGCCAGAACTGGCGGCGTGGCGCATCGGTTATGTCGGAATCGACGAGGACACCCCCAGAGGCGGGGAAATCGCCGAGGCGATGCGCGAGCTGCTGCTGCCCGGCTCCACGGCTGAGGCGTACACCCCGCGCCAGCTCGTCGCGAAACTGGAGGCCGACGCACTCGACGCCGTCGTGTATCCCTACGCGGAGTCGTTCCCGCTTCGCACGGTCGATGCCGTTGTGGACTTCGTCCGGCGCGGCGGGGTGCTTGTGGATTTCGGAGGCTGCACCTGGTTCCCGTATCTCGACGGCAAGCTGGTCGAGAAGAATCCGGATGGACGGCTTTACCGCGAGATCCTGCAGGAAAGGCTGCGGACGAACATCGTCTTTCCGTCTGCCGAAAACGGCCTTACACCGTCCACGAAGACCTACGCGACCGACGCCGCAGCGGCGGCGGGGCTGAAGCCCGACCCCAACGGGTTCACCTGCTTCCGGTTCTACGACGGGAAGCGGCTCAAGCCCGGCGATCGGTTCATCCCGCTCACTTCCGCGAGGACGAAGGACGGACGCGAGGTGGCGGGCGTGGGGCTTTACAAGTTCGGGAGCGACTACAAAGGCGCGGTCGTCATGGCCGGATGCGGCGGGGACAAGGGCGGCACGTCAGAAGCCGACCAGGCGAAATACATCATGCGCTCCATCGAAATCGCGCAGCAGTTCGGCGTCGATAAATACTTCATCTACGAGTTCCGCTCCCCTGGTCTCGACCCCTACTACAGCGAAGACCACTTCGGCATCGTCCAGCGAGACTTCACGCCGAAGGCGACGTACCTCGCGCTGCGGGACTTCTGCCGCCGAATCCGAAGGCGACCGACGCCTACGTCATCGCCGCCTCAATCTTTCGCCCAATTTTGCATTCCGCCCCGCGTTTTGCTAGGATTGACCCCGCAAACGACAAGGGAGGCAAAACGGCGTGACAGTTCTGGCAATCCTTCCCATGGGCAACGGCATGGCCCATGCCGCGCTTACCGGCATCCGGCCAGTGGCTGCCGAAAGGCGCTGGCACCTCCTTTCGGCGGAGACCGAAAGGATGTCCGACGGTTCCTTGCGCATCGAGCGTTCGTCCGGGAGTGTCGCGTCGGTTCGGGAACTTGCCACGCTGATGCGCCCCGACGGCGTGGTCGTCTGGGGATACGCGCTTTCGCCGGACGAGGTCGCGGCCAATGTCGGACTTGTCCCCGCCGTGTTCATCGACCCTCCGTTTGGCGGCGCTCATTCCGCCCTTCACGGAGGTGCCATGGTTTGCGGCGATTCAAAATCGGTCGCGTCCCTGGCCGCCCGCGAACTGCTGTTCCGCGACTTCGCGGATCTGGCGTTCGTGCCGTCCAATGAGGACGAATCCTGGAACCACGAGCGTGGCGAGGCGTTCCGGGATTGCGCACGGGTGGCCGGGGCGCGCTACCACGAATTCAATGCGCGGCGCGGAGAGGCGCTGAGTCGCTGGCTCGCCGCGCTGCCGAAGCCGTGCGGTCTCTTCGCCGCCAACGACAAGGCCGGCGACGAGGTGCTGGGCGCCTGCGCCGCGCTCGGAATCGCCGTCCCGCAGGACATTTCGGTCGTTGGGGTGGACAACATGGTTTACCTGTGCGAAGGCACGGCGCCGACGCTTTCGAGCATCATGATGGACCATGTGGGCGAGGGGCGCGCCGCCGCCGAGATGCTTGCCGGCTGGATGGACTCGCCGCGCCGGGCGCCGCCCGCGCCCCGCTTCGTCCCCCCGCTGCGCGTGGTGCGCCGTGCCTCGTCGCGCGCGATGCC
>JAFRNO010000601.1 GCA_017430155.1 Kiritimatiellia bacterium
TCGGCGGCAACATCTTCCTGCCCGAATTGCCGGCGGGGGTGATTCACGCATTGTCCGTGTGCAACGATTTCGTGCTCGTGTTGGCGGTCGTGGGCGTTGTCTGGGCGGGTGGGAGGTGGGTCGTGCGGCGCGCGCGGCGCGCGCGCCCTACCGAGGGGACGGATCTCTCGCGGCGACGGATGATAACCGGCGCGCTCGCGTGCGTGGCGGCGGGAGTGGGCGCGAAAGGCGTGTACGACGGGGTACGTCTGCCGGACGTGGTCGAGGTGACGCTGGAGTTCTCCGACCTGCCGTCCGCCTTCGACGGCTACCGCATCGCACATCTTTCCGACCTGCACATCAGTGCCGCCGCACGTGCAGACCGGACCGCCGGCGTGGTGCGTCTCGTTAATGAGCAGGCGCCCGATCTAATCGCCATTACCGGCGACTTCGTGGACGGAACGGCCGCCCGCCGCCACGCCGACGTCGCGCCCCTTGCAGACCTACGCGCCAAGGACGGCGTGGTCGGATGCACGGGCAACCACGAGTACTATTCGGGTTGGGCGGTCTGGCGCAACATCTTCCACGGCCTTGGCGTGCGCGTGCTGGAGAACGAGCGCCTGCTCGTGCGCCGAGGTAATGAGACGTTGGCCATTCTGGGCGAGAACGACCCCGTGAGCCGTGATTCCGACATCCAGATTGCGGCCGGCATGGTGCCGTATGGGGCGTTTCGAATCCTGCTCGCGCACCGGCCCACGCGTCTTGCGGAACACGCGGCGTACCGCGTGCGGCTGCAGCTTTCGGGGCATACGCACGGCGGCGCCGTCATTGGGCTCGACCGGTTCGTGGCGCGTGCCAACGAAGGACATGTGCGGGGAATCTACCGCGAGCATGGTCTCACGCTTTACGTGAATTCAGGCACGGGGCAGTGGGCGGGGTTTCCCACGCGCCTCGGCGTACCGCCCGAGATTACGCTCCTTACGCTGAAACGGAGCACGTGACATTCCAAACGAGTGAAAGACAAGAGGAGGAAAAGACATGAGCAAAACGTCAAGACGTAGTTTCCTGGGTCTCATGGCCGGTACGGCCGGGGCCGGTTGGCTCTCGGGTTGCAGGAGCCTGAATCTGGCGAAAGATGCCAGTACATACTCTGTGGCGCTCCTGGGCGACACGCACTTTGATTCAACCGACACGAAGAAGTATCATGCGGAGTACCTGACGGACACGTCGATGGCACGCTACGAACTCCACCTGAAGGAACACGTGCGCAACGCCGACATGTGGGCCGACCGCATGCCGCGCCTGCTGAAGGCGTCCGGTGCGTGCGTACGGTCCGACACCGCGTTCGCGCTCCAGATGGGCGACCTCGTCCAGGGGGACTGCGCGAATCCGATCATCCACAAGCAGATGCTCGCGGACATGATCAGTCTTGCGAAGAGCATCTACGGCGAATTGCCGTTCGCCACGGTGGTGGGCAACCACGACATCCGCGGCACGGGGGCGCTCGCGGCGTACGACGAGATGATGCCGCGCGTCATGGCGGCGGAGCTGAAGCGTCCCGTGCCTGGGACGACGTTCGCGTTCCGCCAGGGGCCCGATGCCTACATCGTGGTGGACTTCAACGCGCCGCGTCCGGACGTGGCGCTGCTCAAGCGTCTGCTCGCGGAAAGCGCGGACGCGCGATACGTGTTCGTGGTGTCGCACGGTCCGGCCATCCCCAACGGCAACGGACGCTGGTTCTTGCTGGGCGGTCCCAAGTACGATGCGGCGCGCCGCGAGGTCCGCAGCCTGATGGCCGCGCGGAACGCGATCGTGCTGGCAGGGCATACGCACTGCCTTGAGTACTACGACTGTAGCTTCCCCGAAGGCCGCATCACGCAGTTCGTGGCAAACAGCGTATGGTCGAGCGAGGACGCCGCCAAGCTCGTCGTGCGCGACGAGGGCGCGGCGATGTACGGCCAGCGCGCAAAGGCAATCAAGAAACGGTACGGACGCGAGGTTCCGCAAAAGGAACGTGATGGACTGGTGCGGCTCGTGGACGAGTACCGTCCGTTCGTGAAGGACTACCTCTTTGCCAACGCGGCGGGGCACTACCGCCTGGAGGTGTCCGACGCCCGCGTGGTGGCCCAGTTCTTCAGCGGCGACGCCACCTCGCCTTCCCGCACCTTCGTCCTGCGCCAGACCTAAACAGTCGTCAGTATGACATAATCGTGCTATAATAACGCCTGTTGGATCCCTCGTCTAAAAGATACCTCATTATGAAAAATCAGAAGATAGTTTTCCTTTTGCCTTGTTTGATATCATTTGTCGCGGGCACGAGGATACATGGCGCGGAGGTGAAGTTGCCGGAATGGGACGACGCGCCCGTCCAGTTCGAGGTGCAGGAGCGCTATCTCGTGCAGAAGGGGAACCGTACGGCGATCGACTTCACCATCGCGGACGACGGCGCGTGGGCGCCGAGCGGACCGGCGACGAACTGCGTGAAGCGGACGGACGAGGAGCAGCCCTACGTGCGCTTCGGCGGCGACGACAAGTACGTGGGGCTCGCGCACGGCGTCAAGCCGGCGAAGCCCGTGCCGCTGGAGGCGGGCGTCGCCTGCACGCTGGAGGTCGCGGCCCGCGTGGCGCGCGGCACCGACACGCTCATCGTCTACATGAAGGCCTTCGACGCGCAGGGGCGCGACGTGACGGCATCCACGCCCGCGCCGTCGGGCTGGAGCTATTCGATCTACTCGAAGTGCTACGTGAAGTTCCAGCTTTCGCTTGACGTCAGCGGCAAGTGGACGACGCTCAAGTTGCCGTTCCGCGTGCCGGATGGCGTGGCGAAGATGACGCCGATGGTCTGTCCGTGGCGCGGCGGCGGCGCGGACGTGCGCGGGATGCGCATCGTGCAGGGTTCGGTCGTGAAGGCGCGCACGGTCGCCTTCGACGCGCGCACCGAGCCGCGCGCGGGCGTGACGCGCTTCACCAGCTCCGCCGACGCGCTCGCGTTGGAGGTGACGGTTGGAGAGGGCGGGGCGTTTGAGGCGGAGGTGAGCGACCTCTCCACGCCGCCTAAGCCGCGGGCGATTGACCTTATTGTGAAGGTTCCGGCCGAGCTGAAGGATTGGACGTGGCACCGCAATTGGCGCGAGGACTGTAAGATTGCCGCCGATTCGGCGTTTATTGATGTGGAGCCGGTGGGCGGGTTCCCCGTCACGCGCTATCCGTTCTCAGCGGTGTCGAAAAACGGCGCGGGATTCCTCTTCGGCACGCCGCTCGACGCACGGGTGTACGAGAACCGTACCGTCACGGCGAAGGGGATCGAGAGCCGCCTGCCGGTGGGGCTGCTCGCGCGCGGCGAGGGATTGGGAACGCGGGCGAAGTTCCGCTACCTGCTTTTCCCGTTCAAGGGGAACTGGGGGTTCCGCAGCGCGGCGAAGGCGTACTACGCGCGCGAGGCGCACAAGCTGCCGACCGCGCCCGCCGGTGCGAAGGAGGGCACGTGGGTGTGGCCGATCTGGCCGTCGAAGGGGCCGGCGAATCCCGACGACTTCGGACACACCTTCTGGGAGGCGCCGTCGTCGATTGAGAAACATCTCGACGCGATCCGCCGCGCGCACGAATTGGGAATCGGCGTCTTCCCCTACA
>JAFRNO010000602.1 GCA_017430155.1 Kiritimatiellia bacterium
GAAGAGGATGCGCGAGCAGTAGTGCGTAATGTCGGCGTATTCCCAGTGGAGGAACATCACGCGGCCGTCGGGCATCACGTTCGGGCACCAGTTGTTGTCCTGGTCGAACGTAAGGCGGCGGATGGCACCGTCCGGCTCACACCGGTAGAGGCTCCCTACCCAACTCGACCCCACCACGCACGGCACGCCCACCATTGATGCGTCGGCGATGAACAGCGTCGCGCCGTCGGGCAGGTAGCAGCCCGCGTAGCAGTTGACGTCCGCGTCGGGGATGTAGGCGAGTTCGCGCGCGGCCGCGCCCGGCTTGGAGAGGTCGCGTTCGAACACGCGGTGGATGCGCTCCACCGCGCGGTTGCTGCGAGACTTGCCGCGGCTCCAGCTGATTTTCGGCGGATGGTCCACGCGGTCCGTGCGCCGCGTATACATCACGCGATGGCCGTCCCAGTGCAGGCAGAGCTCGCCGATGTAGCCGTCGTTCGGCGAGGCTTCGAGCACGGCGAACTTCGGCTTGCCGCGCAGGCCGGAAATAATGCCGAGTTCGTTCGTGCAGCCGGGCGTGTCGCGCGGCTGCTGCCAGTTGTTGTGGAGGCCGAGGCGGTCGGGACGACGCCGCACCGCGAGGATGCGGTCGCAATCCAGGAGCGGATTCGCAAGCAGGTGTTCCCGCAGGTCGGCGAGGAACTTCTCCGCGCCCTCGAGGGGCGGCAGCTCGCCGTAGTAGGGACCCCAGTCGCCCTTGATCGAGGAAAGGATTTTCTGGCGGCGCTTCTCGAACGTGCGCAGCCACTCGGGCTCAGCCTCGAAACGGTCCGGCCAGCGCCGCACCATGTCCGCCCACGCGAGACGCACGTTCTCGACCTTCACCGCCTCCAGGCGGCGGAGGACGCGTTCCTTGCGGTCCTCGCCCCGCGCCGACAGCGCGCATGCTCCGCACGCGACCAGAAACGGCAGCACGGCCAGACGCCGGCCGCCGACGGCGAACACGCCGGTTTTTCCCTCGTTGATTTTCATGGCGGGTTTAGTTTACCATATTCCCGCCGAACTGACCACAATCCCTAGCGGATGATGATGGCGGCACCCAACTTGTCGATGCGCAGGGCGAGGTTGTCGCCGGAACGTTTCAGAAACGCCCGGTATCCTTGCGGAATCGTGATGCCTGCAGGGTCGAGCGCCAGCCGCTTGACGTCGGCTGTGGCGGCGAGCCGGCCCAGCGGTACGGTCTGGGGAGTCGTATAGGTACCCGTCGTACGCACGACGGCGGCACCCGTAGCAGGCGTCGAGACAATGCCGGCCTGCGCGCCGGTCCCCAGCACGAGGATCGCGCCGTCTGCCAGCGCCATCGCGTTGGTGGCGACCACGTTCGCGCCGATCTGCAGCGTGGTGCCGGAGCCGACCGAGATCGCGGCCGGGCCGCCCACGGCATCGTACGTCGCCGTGCCGGTCCCCATGACGACGAGCGTGCCGCCGCCGTTCACCAGGTTGACGTTCGTCACGGTGTGGCCGCCCAGATCCAACGTCAAGGCTACGCCATTGTACACGTTCACAACTTGCGCAGAATGGTTCGTACCCTTGGAGAAGCCCATGTCCGCCGTTGCGGTCACGGTCACGGGATGGCCGTTCGTCACGACGAAACATTCGCTGTTCGGGCTGCGCACGCCGCCTGCGCCAATTTCGTAGCGCGGCGTGAAGAGCATGGTTCTGGCCACGCCCGACTTGACGAGTCCGCCTGCGCGTACCAACCCGCTGTCCGAGTACCACCCGATGTGGTTCGAGGCATTTTCCTTGGACCAGCCCGCTACGATCGTGCAGTCGCCCGCCACATCCAGCACGCCGATTACCCTGATAAAGCCGCGATCCCATCCGAAATCGAACGAATTGAAACGCGCCAGCGCGTCGGCCTGGATGTCGAGGATAAGGTTCCACCCCGTCTGGGCACCGTAGTACGACGTGCCCGTCAGCGTGCTGCCGGACGTGACGACGATCGGACTGCCGCTCGTCTGCCTCGGGAACGTCCAGCTGTTCGTGAACGTGACGTTTCCGGTGAGCGTGCGGTTGTGGACGCTCGCGAACGTGTCGCTGCCGGGCGTCGTGGCCGTCGCGCCGCCGGCGAAGTTCAGCACGCCGTCCAGGTTCACGTTGTAGGCCTCGGCGAAATTCACCCGGCACTCGAGCCGGTTCGCGGCCGCGCCCGTGCCCGTCACCCGGTAGACCGTGAGCGCGTTCGTGGTCGCCGCGTCCGGATTCGCCACGGTCACCGCGCCCGCGCCGCCGAACACGAGTCGGCTGCACGCCGCCGGCACGTCGAGCGTCACGGAGAGGGCCGCGCCGTTCGCGAACTCCACGAACGCAGACGGCACCGAAATCGGCGCCGCGTCGCCTGCCACGCCGTTGTGCGACCAGTTCGCGGCGTCCGACCAGCTGCCGCCGTCCGGACCGATCCACACGAAGCTGTCGGCGTAGGTGAGCTCGCCGTTCTCGAGGAACAGGCGTCCGGACGTGGTGGTGAAGTGGTTGGTTTCCGCAGGAGTGAGACCGCTCGCGATCACCCGCTTGTCCGTGGTGCGGGGCTCAACCGTGACGAGCGCCCCTTCCGCGAAATCATAGGCGCCCGCGTGCCAGCTCGTGTCGTCGGCAAGGGTCACGGCGCCGCTCACGCGAATCGTGCCGCCGCCCTGCGAAGCGGCGGCCACGTCGTTCGCGAACCGCACGCCGTCCACGATCTCGAGCGTCGCGCCGGGATGCAGCGTCACGGCACCGCTGCCCAGCTGGTTGGAGTTCTTCACGAGCAGCGTGCCTGCCTCCACCACCGTGCCGCCGGTGTATCGCTTCACGAAATTCGTCTTGGAGGCGAGGTCGCCGTCCTGCATTACGAGCGTGCCTGCGCCGATCTTGCGCAGCACGCCGCCCTCCGCGCGCACGGACGTGCCAAACGTCACCGTGTGGCCGATGCCGGACTCGTCCTCGGTGTTGATGGTGATCGTGCGACCGTTCAGGCTCACGCCGTGGAAGTCTGTCCCGTCACCCGCAAAGTCGGTGAGGATGCCGAAATCGTCCGCGGCGCGGATAGTGGTGTCGGCATCGAACTTCAAGGGATGGTACGAGCTTTCGGTGAGGCGAATCCCGCCCGAGCCGACGACGAGGTGGGTGATGAATTCGGTGAGGTAGCTGTAGAAGCGCTTCTCGATCTTGTTGGCGTACAGCGTGCCCGTGCTGCCGGTGCGGCCGATGTTGGACACGCCGGTGTTGGTCTCGGAGGTGCTGACGAGATGCACGTACAGGCCGTCGATCACCAGCGTGCCCTTGCACTCGAAGTCGCCGCGGTTCCAGCCCATCTCCATCTCCGTGAAGTGCGCGGTGCCGCCCGCGTTGATCTGCAGAATGCGCCTGAAGGATCCCTGCCCGCCGGTGAACTTCTTACCAGTCACCGAAGTCCCGGACGGGATGACCCACGGACGTTCCCACGCATCTTTCCCCGGCACCGACCAGTTTTCCGTGAAGGTGAAGTTGCCGTATAGCGTGCGGTACCGCGCGTCGGAAAAGTCGCTGCGCAGCGAAGGATCGGGATACGTCGCCGTGGCGCCGCCGTCGAAGCGGACGGCGGCCGCGGACGGGATGGCAAGGTAGGTGCCCGCGAACGTCACGGCGTTGGAGAAGGTCTGGATGCTGGACGAATCGTTGATCACGGACGACACTCCCGTGAACGGATTGCCGCAGATCGTGAACGCGCCCGCGCCGGACTGGAACTTGACGGCGCCCCCTCCAAGGTTCACGAGATCGTTGGACACCACCCCGCCGGTGCCCGAAAAGAAGAGCGGGTCGCCTGCGGCGGGCGCGACGGACGGCGTGTCACCGCTGAGCAGCCGCCAGTTCCCCAGCGTGGAGAACTTGGCGTCGCCGGCCTCGCCCGTCCAGATGTAAGCGGAACTCCGCATCCTCAAGATTTTCGCGGACAGGCAGAGGTTCGTCACGCCGGACTGATTGGGATCGACGGCGGTGTAGAGCGTGGCCGAAGACGCGGCGGAGTTCGTGATCATCGTGCCGATGTAATCGGAGTCGACGTCCTCCGTGATGAGGCTGTGCCCGTTCAGGTCGAGCACCGTGCCGTTCGAGAGCGTGATCACCCCGAACGCGCCCCAGTTACAGTCGTCCGTCAGCTTGACCTTGCTGCTCGCCGCCGTGCCGAACGTGAAGCTGGCCGGCTTGAATGCCACGCTTTCGGTTCCTCCTCCGGACTTGGGCCGCGTGACCGAAAGCCGGAGGTCGCCAGTCCCGTTTTGGCCGGTCCAGCCGCCGTACGTATCGCCGCAGATCACGGTGTAGCGGTGCCAGCCTTCCGCGACGTTGCAGTAGGATGAGATCCTGAAACGATAGCCGGTGTCGTGAAACACCCAATCTCCGTCGATGGCAAGGGCGGAATAATCGTCAAAGCCTCCATTCTGGTAGATTTTCCAGTTGCCTGCATTCGCAGCGGGCACGTAGAACCAACCGTCCATGCGGAACTGAGACGTCCCCATTTCTTTTAGGAGAATCGGTGCGTTGGGGTCGCTGAGCGTACCGCGGCACTTGTAGTCGCTAATCGGTATCATCCAGTTCGTACCGTACATGCCGTAGTACGTGCCGTTGACCATGTAACGAGCCGCGCCGTAGGCTTTCTTGCCCCATTGGCTGACGGTCTGCTCGGCTCCGAGCCGGAGGCGGTGCCAGGCCGGCGTCACGCCGTCGGGAACCGTGAACACCGTCGTGGCGTTGGTGATCACCACCGTCGTCGCCGCGCCCGGCACGGCGCCGTTCATCAGGCTGCCGGCGGCGTCGTAGCACTTCCAGTTCGCGGCGTTGGCGAAGTCGTCGCCGGACGTCGGCCGCCCGCCGGTCCAGTACGCCGTGGCGGGCATGCCGGAGACGATCGAGACGGTGATCGTGTTGCCGGAGAGCGTCGGAGCGCCGTAGTTCACGGTGTCCGTCACCTCCACGTAGTCGAGGACCGTCGCGCCCGCCGGGGCGTCGCTCGGGAGCGTGAAGCCCGCGGCGGAGAAACTGAGCGTGGGGACACGGTGCTCCGAGGTGTCGAACACGATCTTCGCGCCCGAACCGATTGTCACGGTGCCCTTGGTGAGGAACCGTCCGGTGAGGTCGCTGCGGAGGAAAGAGTCCTGCGCGGACGAGCCGATCACGAACCGCGTGTTCGGCGCGATACTGAAGCCTGCCGTGCCGGCGGCGGGCACGCCGTTCGTAGCCACCGCGTCCGGCCCGGCGATGGCGTTCGCGGCCAGTTGCTCCTCGCTGAGCACGCCTTTCCAGATGCGCACCTCGTCGTAGCTCGCGTTCGCGTCCACGCCGTCGGACTGCGACGCGCCCAGATAGAGGTGCGGATTCGAGAACGTTGACAGCGCCTCCTTCGTGGTGAGCTCGTGCGCGATGGGCAGACCGCCGGTCTGCGCAAGTCGCTTGGTCCAGCGGATGTCCGTCTTGCCGCTCGAGTTTTTCTTGAACGTCACGGCCAGATGGTAGGGTGTGCCCAGCATGTAGGGCCCCGTTGGCGTGTAGTCGTTCGTCACCGCGCTCGGTGTGCGCGCCAACGCCCAGGACCGGTAGAGAACCGTGCCATGCGTCCATTCCAGCATGAAGGAGTGCGTGCTGTCGGTGCCATAGTCGAAGATTCGCGACGAATTCCGCACCGCGTTATGCGTGGCCCAGATCTCGATGGTCGCGCCATCGGCGTCCAGCAGGTTGGCGCCGAGGTCGAGCGAACCGGACTTCGCGGCGGTGCCGGTAAGCGTCACCTTGCCGTCCGCGATCTGGAGCGCGGTGCCCATCTTCGCGGCGACCACGCCGCCGACCGAATCCGTGTAGTCGTCGGCGGCGTTGAAGCTCCAGCGGTGCGTCAGCTCCACGGCGCCGAACGCGCCGATACACGCCGCCGCAACTGCAAAACATGTGATTTTCTTCATTTTTCTACTTTCCTTCTTTCCATCTTGCACCGCTTCGGCGGCGCACAGGCCCTACCTGCCGGAAGCGCACATGACAAAATCATATCATATTCCTCCCTTGTCTGCAAAGGC
>JAFRNO010000603.1 GCA_017430155.1 Kiritimatiellia bacterium
ACGCTCCTCTCCGCCGGCCTCATTGCGGGTGAGGGCCACTGCGGCATCGCCTTGGCGATTTTTACGCTACTTTGAGGAAAATGAAATGACAGACCTGACAGAAAAGACGCTCGCGACCGAGCGGAAGTACACGGGGAAGATCATCAGCGTGGACCTGCTCGACATCGAGCTGCCCGACGGACGAAAGGCGAAGCGCGAAGTGATCCGCCACGGCAACGCGGTGGCGATCATCGCGCGCCGTCCCGACGGCAAGTTCGTGTTCGTGAAGCAGTACCGCAAGGCCGCGGAGGAGGCGCTCATCGAGGCTATTGCGGGCGGACTCGAACCAGGCGAGGACCCGATCGAGGGCGCGAAGCGCGAGACGGCGGAGGAGACCGGCTACGAGGTGACGAGCATCAAGTTCCTCACGACCATCATCTGCACGCCCGGCTACTGCGAGGAGCGCATCCACCTCTACTTCGCGGAGCTGTCCGGTAGCGCCCATGCGCAGGACCAGGATCCCGACGAAAACGTCTATCCCGTCGTCCTCTCCGAGCAGGAGGTCGAGGACGGCATCCGCAACGGCACGATCTTTGACTCGAAAACCCTCTCCGCCTGGCTCTGCTGGAAACTGCTCTATGAACCACGGAATACACAGAACACACAGAAATACGCATGTAATTGAGGATTATGATTCCGTGTATTCCGTGTATTCAGTGGTTTTGAAATTGCCTCGTCTGATAAAGCATCCTCTATGAAAGACTTCGGCACATTTTTTCAACGGTTGGCACGGTCAAAGTTCCGGTCGAGGTTCCATCTCTCGGCAGCGGACAGACAGTACGTTGCGGAGAAGGGGCTGGAGACGATTCGCCGCCATGCCGAGGACTTCATCCGCACGCGTCTCGCGCCCGCGAATCCGCCGAACGACGGCCGGCAGACCCCGATGCGCGGACATCCCGTGTTCAAGGCGCAGCACGCCTGCGCGTGCTGTTGCCGCGGCTGCCTCGCGAAATGGTGGAAGGTGCCGAAGGGGGTTGAGATTCCGCCGGCGCGGCAGGCCGGCATCGTCGATTTCCTGATGGCGTGGATCGGACGGGAGCTGGGGTAGCATGGTCGGACTGGTGGACGGCAACAACTTCTTCGTGTCCTGCGAACGCGTGTTCAACCGGCGCCTCGTGGGGCGTCCGGTGGCCGTGCTCTCCAACAACGACGGATGCTGCGTGTCGCGTTCGAACGAGTTCAAGGCACTCGGCATCCCGATGGGCACGCCCTATTTCCAGCTGAAGGTACGCGAGGCGTCCGGCGAGCTGTCGTTCTGCTCGTCCAACTACGAGCTGTACGGGGACATGTCGCGGCGCATCATCTCGATCCTCCGCGAGGAGGCCGTGGACGTGGAGCAGTACTCCATCGACGAGGCGTTCATCTACCCGCCCACGACGGCCGCCGACGACTATGCCGCCTACGGACGGCGCGTCCGCGCAAAGATCCTCCGATGGGTCGGCATCCCGTGCGGCGTCGGTTTCGCGTCCACGAAGACGCTCGCGAAGATCGCGAACCACATCGGGAAGAAGACGCCGGAGGGCGTGTTCCTCATGCCGGACGACCCGACGGAGATCCTCGCCTCCCTGCCCGTGCAGGAGGTCTGGGGCGTGGGGCGGCGCCTCCCCGTCAAGCTCCGCGCCGCGCGCATCCTCACGGCGCGGCACCTCCGCGCCGCGCCGGACGCGACGCTTCGCTCCATCGGCGGCGTGACGCTCCTCCGCACGGCGATGGAGCTGCGCGGCGTCTCCTGCCACGAGGAGCGCGACTACGACGCCGACCCCGACTCGATTTCCTGCTCGCGCTCGTTCGGCGAGCCGGCCACCACGGCGGAGGCGCTCGCGGAGTCCCTCGCCGCCTACACCGCGCAGGCGGCCACCAAGCTCCGCCGGCACGGGCTCCTCGCGGCGGGATGCAACATCTACGCGCAGGTGTTCGAGTCGGGCGGCGGCGGCGACTACCTGGGGCGCACGGTGGTGTTCCCCGCGCCGACCGACGCGACGAACGAGATGCTCCGCGCCATCCGCGAGGAGGTGGACGCGCTCTACGTCGCCGGAACGCGCTACCGCAAGACGGGCATCGTGTTCTTCGGGCTCGAGAAGCCCGGCACGCCGCGCCAGACCGACCTCTTCGGCGACACGCCCCCCGCGGAGCGGTCGCGCCTCTACGCGGCCGTGGACGCGCTCAACGCCCGCTACGGGAAGGGCAAGGTGTTCTCCGCCGCGCAGGGCCTCGGCGCGAAGTCGTGGCACATGAAGCGGCAGCGGCTCTCCCGCCGCCCCACCACCCGCTGGGACGAATTGCTGACGGTGCGGTGACGTTTTTTTGGTATAATAGCGACGTTCGAAAACCACAGAAAGGAACAATCCAATGGAACTCAAGGGATCGAAGACCGAAGCGAACCTGCTGGCGGCGTTTGCCGGCGAGTCGCAGGCCCGCAACAAGTATGACTACTACGCCTCCCGCGCGAAGAAGGACGGCTACGAGCAGATCGCCGCCATCTTCCAGGAGACCGCGCTCAACGAAAAGGAGCACGCCAAGATGTGGTTCAAGCTCGCCGAGGGAATCGGCGACACGAAGGCGAACCTGCTCGCCGCCGCCGCCGGAGAGCACGAGGAATGGACCGACATGTACAGGCGTTTCGCCGAGGAGGCCGAGGCGGAGGGTTTCGCCGACATCGCCCAGAAGTTCCGCCAGGTCGCAGAAGTCGAGGCGCACCACGAGGCGCGCTACCGCAGGCTCGTCCAGAACATCGAGACCGGCGAGGTGTGGGTCCGGGTCGGCAAGAACCGCTGGCAGTGCCGCAACTGCGGCGCGATCATCGAGGCCGAGGGCGCGCCGGAGAAGTGTCCCGTCTGCGATCATCCGCGGGCGTACTTCCAGCTGGAGCAGGGCAACTTCTGACGTGCCGGAGGACCGAGGATGAACGGGAAACGGATTTGCGGATTCTGCGTGGCGGCGTCCGCCCTCGCCCTCCCGGCGCAGATCGAGCTGGTCGCGCCCGCGAGCAACGCGGTCGTGCGCCAGCTGCACACGATCCAGCGGCGCTACTCCCAGGCGCCGTGGGCCGAATGCGAGAAGTACTTCGACGGCGCGGCGAACGCGAAGGAGCTGAGAAGCCGGGGCTCCACGCCCGTCCCGATCAAGCTGCAGTGGAAGGGCGACGCGAAGGAGTACCAGGTGACCGTGCGCCGGCTGCCGGACGGCAAGGTCGCGCTCGCGCAGGTCGTCGCCACGAACTGCGTGGAGGTGGACAGCCTCGACATCGGCACGGAGTGGGAATGGACGGTCGCCGCGAGCAACGACTGTCTCATCAGCCGCTTCAAGACCGAGGACTGCATCCCGCGCCTCATCCGCATGACGGGCACGCACAACTGCCGCGACATCGGCGGACGCCGCGGGCTCGGCGGGCGCCGCATCCGCCAGGGGCTCGTCTACCGCACCGCGGGGTTGAACTCTAACGCGCCCATGGAATACTACACGAACGAGGAGATCCTCGAGTTCGAGAAGAAGGGCGAGCTGGTGAAGATGGGGCATCCCGGACGCGAGCTGCACCGGAGACTCGCGCGGGGCGAGAAGCTGTCGTCGCATCCCTCGAGGAACGGGCTCGTGAAGCGCACGTGCTTCGCGCCCGGCCGGCGCCGCCTGTCCGACCGCGAGGTGGCGCGGATCCTCTCGTTCTACGGCATCCGCACCGACATCGACCTGCGGACCGACAACGAGTGCTACGGCATGACGGGATCCCCGCTCGGGCCGTCCGTCAAATGGGTGCACATCTCCTATAGCGGCTACACCGGCGCCTTCAGCGAGGCGGGGTTGGCCATCAACAAGAAGGTCTTCGCCGTGTTCATGGACGGCAACAGCTATCCGATCGTGTTCCACTGCATCGGCGGCGCAGACCGCACGGGCACGGTGGCGATGCTCCTGGAGGCGCTTCTCGGCGTTCCCGAGGACGAGCTCTGGCGCGACTACCTCACGACCGGCTTCGTCGGGGGCGTGAGCGACGCCAAGCACCAGCAGTGGTTCGGCTCCACGCTGAAGAAGCTGAAGGAATACCCGGGCGCGACCCTGGCCGACAAGGCCGAGGCGTATTTCCTGAAGCTCGGCTTCACGAAGGACGACGTCTCCCGTCTCCGCGAGCGCCTGCTGGAGCGGTAAACGGTTGCCCGCGCGGGCGGGTTTTGGTAGAATGGGGCGCATCACAAACCATCAGAAGGAACGTGTCATGAAGAAATTGCTGTTGGCCGCGACGCTCGCGGCCGCCGTGTGCGTACAGGCCGGAACCCCGGCCGAAGACCAGTTGCTGCAGGCCCTGCCCGGCATCTTCGAGAAGTCGGGGGCGCATTACCGCGCCCTGCTTGAGGCGATGAAGGCCCAGCCGCCCGATTCGTTCCCGAAGCGCTTCCAGGACGGCAAGCTCGTGGCGATCAAGCCGAGGGACTGGTGCAGCGGCGTCTTCCCCGGCTCGCTCTGGTACCTCTACGAGTACACGAAGGACGATTTCTGGAAGGAGCAGGCCGTGGCGTACACCGAGCGCCTGATCGAGCCCCTGCGCCACGACGCGAGCAACCACGACGTGGGCTTCCGCACCTACTGCTCGGCCGGCAACGGCCTGCGCCTCACGGGCGACAAGCGCTACGCCGAGTTCCTGCACGACACGTCCGCCGCGCTCCGCACGCGCTTCGACGACAACCTCGGCCTCATCCGCAGCTGGAACTCGCCCAAGAAGGGCGGCGGCCACTTCGGCACGAAGTACATCGTGATCATCGACAACATGATGAACCTCGAGCTCCTCGAGTGGGACGCGAAGAACGGCGGCGACCCGAAGTCGGACAAGATCGCGCGCAGCCAGGCCGACATCAC
>JAFRNO010000604.1 GCA_017430155.1 Kiritimatiellia bacterium
GCCCGTCGCGCCCGCGTTGACCGCGAGCGAATCCTCGCCGGAGACGAACGCAAAAGCGTTCGTCACGGAACCCGCCGGCGCATTGACCGTGACCGTCGCAGCCAAAGCCGGGAGGGCCGCGCTTGTCGCGGCCACAACTACCCATGCGGTCATTATTCCTCTTTTCATTTCAAACTCCCTTTTTGGTGACATTCTGGTGACGTCGTGGGCGACAGTCCACCTTAACGGTATACTATCTGCCACTGAATGCCCCGATAATACCATAATCCCCCTCCTCGCGCAAGCGAAAACACGCGCGCGTGCGCACGCGTAAAAAAAAGCGCCGCCTTGCCGTAGTGCAGGACCCCTGGAACCTCATGTCCCAAGTGGGTGCCACCGGCGACGGCACGGATGCCGCCGCCTTTAGGCTCCCGTCTAAAAACGAAGGTCAGAGAAATACGCTGCCGAATCCGCGTGCAAGCCAGCGCCCACGATATGAAAGATCAACTGTCCCGGATGTCGACCTGGAGCGTCGCCTTGAGCGCGTCCGCGATCTTCGCGAATGCGCGGTTCACCTCGTCGTCCGTCAGGGTGCGGTCAGCGGCCCTGAACGCGAGCGAGTAGGCGAACGACCGGCGGTCCTTGCCGATGTCCTTGGACGTGAAGATGTCGAAGAGCTTGATGTCCACCAGCTCCGGCGGGGCGGCCTTGCGGATGCACGCCGCCACCTGCTCGTGCGTGACGCCCGCGCCCGCGACGAACGCGACGTCGCGCTTGACCATCGGGAACGCCGGCACGGCGCTCACGCGGGCGACCGCGTCCACGCGCTTCAGGAGCGGCGCGAGGTCGAGCTCGGCGAGGGCCATCTGCGTGGTGAGGCGGAACGGGTGGCGCAGCTTCGCGGAGAGGACGCCCAGCACGCCGGCGGGGCGTCCGTTGACACGGATCTCCAGCGCCGCGCCCGGCGCGAACGCCGGATGCTCCGCGGTCTTGAACTCGATCTTGCCCACGTGCACGCGGCGCGCGAGCGCCTCGACGGCGCCCTTCATCCAGAGAAGCGCCTCCTCCACGCCCACCGTGCGGCGGGTGTCAAGCGCGGAACGGCCCACAGGCCCAACGAAGCCGAGCGCGAGGCGCTCGTTCTCGAACGGCTTGCCGTCCTTGTCCTTGCCGAACACGCGGCCCATCTCGAAGAGCTCGGGCTGGTCCACCTGGTGCGTCGCGTTGCGGCCGAGCGACCCCATCAGCTGCGGCAGGAGAGAATCGCGCAGCACGCCGTATTCCGCCGAGACGGGGTCGGGCAGCGCGAGGCGGCGCGCCTGCGTCTCCGGACGCGGATCGAACGCGTCGAGTTCGCCCTGCGAGAGGAACGAGTAGTGCATCGCCTCGGAGAAGCCGAGCGCGAGGCAGGTGTCGCGCACCTTCTCCTTCGCGCGGAACGGCGCGTCCGAGAGCGGGGACACGCTCGGGGCGGACGGCATCGTGTCGGGGATGTTGTCGAGGCCGTAGATGCGGGCGATCTCCTCCACGAGGTCGGCCTCCAGCTGGATGTCCCAGCGCCAGGACGGCACGCCGAACGTGGCGGTCTTCGCGGCCGCGTAGAGCTTACTGGGCTCGTAGCCGCGGCAGGTGAAGCCGAGCTTCCGGAGAATCATGACCATCGCGTCGTTGCCGACCGGGATGCCGATCAGGGCGCGCGCGCGCTCGAAGTCGAGCGTCACGTCGGCGTTCAGGGGCTGGACGCGGTTGTCCACGTCCACCACGCCCTTCGCGACCACCGCGGCGCCGTACTTCTGCAAAAGGTGCGCCGCGCGGCGGCTCGCCCAGTCCGCGAGGTCCTTGTCCACGCCGCGGATGTAGCGGTAGCTCGACTCCGTCGCGAGGCCGAGCTTCGTGGAGGTGTACTTCGTGGAGGTGGGTTCGAAGAGCGCGGATTCGAGGAGCACGTGGTCGGTGCCGGCGGCGATCTCGCTGCCCTCGCCGCCCATCACGCCCGCCACGGCGCTCGGCTTCTCGGCGTCGCAGATGAGGAGCATCGACTCGTCGAGGTCGCGGTCCTTGCCGTCGAGCGTGCGGATCTTCTCGCCGGGACGCGCGTCGCGCACGACGATCGTCTTCCCCGCGAGCGTGCGGTAGTCGAACGCGTGCATCGGCTGGCCGCACTCGAGCATCACATAGTTCGTGACGTCCACGAGCAGGCCGAGCGAACGCACGCCGCACGCCTCCAGGCGCTTCGCCATGAAATCGGGGGAGGGGCCGTCCGTCACGGAGGTGATCACGCGCGCCGTGTAGCGCGGACAGCGCACCGCGTCCTCCACGACCACCTTCACCTCGTCGTTGACGTCGGTGTCGGATTCCGTGAAATCGACGGACGGCATCTTGATCGGACGCCCCAGGATCGTGGCGAACTCGCGCGCAAGGCCGATCACGCTCAGCGCGTCGGGCCGGTTCCAGGTCACCTCGATGTCGAAGACGGTCTCGGGCTTCTCGCCGCCCACCACGTCGCGCATGAACGCGCCGACGGGCGTGTCGGGCGGAAGCTCCATGATGCCCGCGTGGTCGCCGCCGGGAAGCGCGAGCTCCTTCGAGCTGCAGAGCATGCCGAACGACTCCACGCCGCGCAGTTTCCCCTTCTTGATCTTGAACCCGCCGTCCGGCACGACCGCGCCGATCTTCGCGAGCGCGGTCTTGAGGCCCGCGCGGCAGTTCGGCGCGCCGCAGACGATCTGCAGCGTCTCCTTGCCGTCTGTGACCGTCGTCTTGTGGAGGTGCGTGCCCTCGATCACCTCGCACGTGAGCACCTCGGCGACGACGAAGAAATCGGAAAGCGGTTCCGGTCCGGACGTCTCGATCGCCTCCACCTGGAGGCCGCTGCGCGTCAGGCGCTCGGCCAGTTCGGCGGGCGGGATGTCGGAGACGTCAACGTATTCATTCAGCCAACTGAGCGGCAGTTTCATCTTGCTTCACTTCTTCTTTCTGGTCTTCTGCAACAGGCTTCTCTTCAACAACGGGCTGCTCTTCTGGAGCAGGTTTTTGTTCTTCTGGAACGGGTTGCTCTTCTGCAACGGTTTTTTGCTCTTCAACAACGGGTTGCTCTTCTGCAACGGGTGCTTTTGCTCGCCCCTCGTCTTGAAGCGGCGAGACGCCGCTTTCCCCA
>JAFRNO010000605.1 GCA_017430155.1 Kiritimatiellia bacterium
GATGGTGTACAACCAGCATTCGCGCTACGTCTTCACGTTCAGGAAACGCCGCGACGGCGCGGCGTCCGGCGTCGCGCTGACGGAAATCCAGCTGACGTGCGGCGGCGTCCCCATCCCCCAGGACGCCTATTCGACCAGCTCGTCGGCGTCCTCGACGGCCGCCGGGAACGTCATGAACCTGTTCGACGGCAAGGCGTCGACGGCCTGGGTGGCGGGTGCCGGCGAGGCGACCGTTCGCGTGGTGCTCAAGCGCTACCTGCCTGTGGACGGCTACCGGATCTGCCCGCGGGAACTCAACGAAGAACCGCTCGACTGGGACGTGTACGCCTACCGCTCCGGTTATCTCGGCACGGTCCTGATGGACAGCCGCCGCAACACGCACCTGCTGGTGAACGGCGACTATTCGGGATTCAGGATGAATCTTTCCTCCAATTTCCTCTTCTCGTCGTCGGCGCGCGTGGCTGAGCCGTTCGGCGCGGGAACGGCCCTGTCGCTTCCGACAGCGGGGCGCGACTGTCTGCAGCTGGCGGGCAGCGGCCCTGTCCGCATGGGGGCGGTGTCGGGACCGGGACACGTGCAGCTCCAATGCGGCACAACGTGGGCGCCGGGCGACCTCTCGGCGTGGACCGGCTCGCTGGATACGCAGTACGCGACGAACGCGGAGTCGCAGGTGACGGTGCTGCTTGACGCGGCGCGCGGTCCGTCGGCGCAGCGCGTGAACCTCTGCGAGTCGGCGGAGATGGGTAACGTCACGTTCGGCAACGCGGGGACGACGCCTGTTGCACTCCTGGCGGACGACGCGACGGTCGGCACGCTGCGCGGGCGGCTCGCGGACGTGAACGGCCCGATGGGCCTCGTGAAGCGCGGCGCCGGCACGGTCGTCTCGGAGATGCAGGGCGCGGAAAACACGGGCGTGACGGCTGTTGAGGCGGGGCGTCTGCGCGTCGCCGGGCCGCGCCGGACCGGCCTCACCGTCACGGCGCACCACGTGCGCATCACGCCCACCGAAGTCCACGGCGGCAAGGACTGGCACGACAGCAACGGCTACAACTGGGGCATGAACGAATTCCAGTTGCTGGACGCGGAAGGAAACGCGGTTGCCTGGCCGAGCGACAAGCAGCTTTCAGCCGACAACAACGGCGCAGGCGCGAACGGGTTCGCAAATCTCATAGACGGCAATATCAATACGCGGTGCATTATCTGGAACGTCGGCCAGTCGAAGACCTCCTCGGTTTTGCCGCCCGTGACGATCTCGAGCGTGACGGGCTTCACCTTCAGCGGTTACCGCTGGCATACGCCGCACGGTAACGGGGTGGATGCGAACCGCACGCCGGTGGCGCTGACGCTTGAGGTCAGCGACGACGGACAGAGCTGGATGACCGTGGACGTGCGTCGTGTGCCGTGGGTGGAAGATTCGACGAGTTTTGCAAGCGGCAAACCGGGCATTTTGCGCGGGCCGTTCACGCTCGGGGGCGAATCGACGGGAACCGACACGCTCTACACGCTGCCGTCCGCATTCTTCGCGGAGGCGACGGCGCGCGACAGCTCTGCGCCCGCGCTCACGGCGCGCTACTTCCGCTTCGAGCCGTTCTCCACGTCCAACCCGCAGCTGAGCAACGTGTCCTATGGTTGGATGATCAGCGAGTTCTCCCTTTTCCGCAACGGCGAACGCCTCGACTGGCCGAGCGATGCGACGGTGTCGGTTGTCGGCGGAACGGTGGCCGACACGAACAACTCGAAGGTCCGTAACCTGATCAACAATCTGACTGCGGATCCCGACAACGGAAAAGTCCAGGGTAAGGTGGAGCGCTGCTTCGTGACGGAATATCCGTCGTACGCGCAGATTGACGCGCACAGGAACGTGGCGTTCGACGCTTACGGGTTCTGGTCTTCCGCCGGCGGCGGCTACGAAGGCCGCATCCCGACGGGCTGGCGCGTGTGGGCCAGCCAGGACGGCGTGGACTGGCAGCTGATCGACGCCAAGGCGGACATGAAAGGCTCGATCACCGTTCGCGAATACGCCTTGCAGGGGCCGTGGAACGTGGCGCGGAAGTTCCCGCTCCTGAACGCGAACAACGGCGCGGGCAACGCGATCGGCGACGAGTCGCCCGTGGCGATTGACTCCGGCGCCACGCTGGAGGTCGCGGCCGATTACGAGAAGTTCGGCACGCTCTCCGGCGCGGGCACCTTGGAGCTGGTCGGCGGCGCGACGGCTGAGATCAACGCCGTGCCGGCGGCGGGTGCGTTCTCCGGCACGATATCTGGATCCGGCACCCTCGCGGTGAGCGGCGTCGCCACGCAGGCGTTTGACAACGCCACGCTGACGGGCGTCACGACGCTGGAGTTGAACGGCGGCACGGTGACGGGCACGGCGTCGGTGCCGGGTGCGCTTACGGTCGCGTGCGGCGGCGGCACGTGGTTCGGCGAGCTGGCGTCGGGCGGCGCGCTGACCGTGACGGGGTCGCCCGTGATCGGTCTGCCGACCAATCCCGGTGAGGCCTTCCGCAAGACGCTCTTCACCTACACGTCCATCGACTCGGCCTCGGCGACAGCCCTCGCATCGGCAACGTTCGATCCGTCGGTGGAGCTGCCGAAAGGACTTAAGCCGCGTGTAACGGTGACCGCTACCTCGTGCGTCCTCACCGTCTCCGCCGACGGCACGATCGTGATATTTAGATAGGCTCCATGATTGGTTCTGGAAGAGACTTGGCGTGAGGGCCTGGGGAATGTACAACGAGTTTGACGAATATCTAGAGGCTGGCGAGCCGTCACGGCGCGAACGCGCATACGGCTGGGCGACGGCAATCGGTTTGCAGGATGTTGACGGGCTGAGGGTCTCCGACTTTCTCATCGATACGGCTCGGCGCAACATTGAGGGCGAGATAACGCAGGCGGAAGCCGGGCGTATGATCGACGAATACTACGAGACAAAGGAAGGACACGACCAGCCTGAAGACAAGAAGGAAGCGGACAAGGTTGCGCGCAGGATAAACGAGACCATAAGCTCCCCCTCTTTCCGATTTTCTCCCGAATACTACATCGGCCTTCATAGGCGGATATTCAAAGACGTGTTTCCGCATGCGGGGAAGATGCGCGAGGTGGAGTTGACGAAGCGGGAATGGGTGCTGAACGGCGATACTGTCAACTACACGCCGGCGTTCATGATAAAAGATTCGCTCGCCTACGATTTCGGAGAAGAAAAGAAATTTCGCTATTCCGGGCTGTCGGAGGATGCTTTCGTCGAGCATTTTGCATCGTTTGTATCGGGTATCTGGCAGATACATCCCTTCCGCGAGGGCAACACAAGAACGGTCGCGGTATTTGCCATCAAGTATCTGCGCTCCATGCGCTATGATGTGACGAACGCCCTTTTCAAGGAGAAGTCATGGTATTTCAGGAACGCGCTTGTCAGGGCAAATTATGAGAACCCTCAGTTGAACGTCGAGAAGACACAGCTTCCGCTCGAGGAGTTCTTCAAGGTGTTGCTGTTCGGACATGAGCTTGAATTGCGAAACCGCTATCTCCGCATTGGGTATGAATATGGCTCGAAGAATGCCGAGTCGATAGGCGATCTGCACCGACATGATGTCAGTGTAAACAAAGGCGGTGTCGTAGTAAATGACGTAGTAAATGTCGTAGTAAATGATACTGTAAAGAGCAAAGCGACATTCAGTAGCAACGAAGAGCTGGCCGTGAAAGCGCTCCTGAAGAATCCGCGGCTCTCGGCAGCGCGTCTTGCCGCAGAGTTGGGTGTCACGCCACGCCAGGCGCAACGAATTATCGCCGCGCTGAAGACAAAGGCCGGTCTGCGGCGCGAAGGCTCCGACAAGAACGGACGCTGGGTTTTCGGGGAGTAGCACCATGAAGCTGAGGGAGTACCAGGGCAACACCATCCCCGTAGTCTCCATTAAGTTGTTTGGAGAAATCTCCGGAAATCTCCGCGTTGCCGTGCCGTAATGACGAATATTTGCTATTAGAACTTTCCCAATGGTGTAGCACTATGCGATAATCCCTAGAAAGCCGCCGAGATGGCGGCTTTTTTCATTTACCGATTTTCCTTCGTTTTCCCGTGTCGATTCTGCTGGAGTCGGGTGCGCGAA
>JAFRNO010000606.1 GCA_017430155.1 Kiritimatiellia bacterium
GTCCAGCAGGCACGTCGCGACGAGCGTCTTCTCCGACAGGTTCCGCACCACCGTGCGGCGGCGCGTGACGCCCGCCACGCCCGTCTCCACCTCCGTCTCGACGCGGATGCCGTTCTCGTCGGCCGCAAAGCCCTTCTCGGTCCTGCGCACCGCGCCCTCGAAGAGGCCGAAGTCGGTGTAGATGTCCCACATCTCGCGCCCGTTCCCCGCCTCCGTCGCCGTTGTGACGCACAGCACCGCCGCGAGAACCGTTCCGAACCATAATCTCATTTTCTTGTCCTCCTTAACGTGCCATCACGGATGCCGCAACTTGTTCCGCTTCTTTCTTGCGGACGGGGGACTTGTGGTGGTAGGTGTCGCTCCAGTTCTGCTCGCGGTCGAGCGGGTCGAGAAGCGCGAAGAGGTCGTCGGTCGCGATGTTGCCTAGCCGCTTCACCACATCCGCCGCTGCCGCGTTGAGCGCGCGCGCCTTCTCGGTCCGCTTCGCGTCCTTGAGCGGCGTGGAGGTGGTCCAGATGATGCGCGCGGACGGCTGTTTCTCGCGGATCAGCTTCAGCGCCGCCTCCAGTCCCTTCGCCCAGTCATCCGTCGGCGTACCGAGCGAATGGAGGCCGTTGTTGAAGTGGACGACGTCGTACTTCGCCTCGTCGAGGCAAAGCGCGAGCCGCTTCAGGTAGCCGGGGCTCGTCACGCAATACGACGACACCCAGTAGCTCACGTTCATCTTGCCCTCGAGGATCTGCGCCTCGCCGCGCTGGTAACCGTTGCAGATCGAGTCGCCCACGAGCAGCACGCGCGGCAGGCCGCGGTTTGCGTCCGTCAGGTGGAAACCGTAGTAGATCGACCACTCCGTGTTCTCGTGTCCGCGCATGTTCGCCGACACGGGACATTCGACCGACTCCTCCGGCCGCCCGTTCCCTGCGGCCCACGCCGCGCACGACGCGGCCATCGCCGCCGCGAAAACCGTTCCGAACCGTAATCTCATTTTTTACTCCTTATTATAGACCCGCGCTATTGCCCGGGGAACCTTGTTACCTTGAGATTCTTCGCCCCTTCCACGGGAAACTTCCCGTCGCCCTTCGCGCCGAAGTCTCTGACGTCAAACGCCGCCAACGCGATTCCGGCGAAAAGCGCCACCGCGCAGAATACGGTTTTCCTCACCCATACATTCCCATGCCCTTTGAAAAGCGAAGTTATGTCTTCAGTTGTCATCGCAGATTCTCGTAAATGGATTCATTTGCTGTATGCGTTCAGCGGATTTCGACGGTCTCCTTGACGCCCGGTCCGAATCCGTAGGGATTGCCGGAACCTTTTCCGCTGAACCTGTTGTTTTCAAGCAGCGCGCGGCCCGAGAACGGCACGGGGAAGGTGAACGCGGCGCCACGCATGTCCTCGCAGACGTTGTCGCGGGCGACGAGCGTGCGCGCGGGACCGCACTCGCCCCAGTATCCCGTGAGGTCGTCATGGAGGATCGCGACGTTCCCGTTGCGGAGGCGGTTGCGCTCGAACACGATGTCCGCGAACGCCGAGAGGCGGTTGTGCATGTAGTCGTGGAAATAGTTGTCGTGCAGCCAGATCGACGGGGCGTGCGAGAGATTGGCGATGTCGCAGCCGATCCACTCGGCGGTGATCGCGCGGTCGAAGACGATGGCCGCGCGTTCCGCGTCGCGCCCCGGTTTCGGGAACTCCACGACCACGGCCTGCCCGAGAATCTTCTTGTCCGGCCCCTTGCCGCGCGAGAACTCCACCTTTTCGCCGACGCGGTACGGGAAGTAGCCCGTGTAGTTGAACCTCGGGATCCCGACCTCCGCGCGCGGCCCGTCGACCGTGCGGAGAACCGTGTAGTTGCCGTGGATGTTCATCACGTCGTCGAGTCCCCAGCTTATCTCCGAGTCCGCGATCTCGATTCGGCCCTTCGTGTCCACGAGGAAGATGGCGTCGGCCGTGAGCGACACGTGCCGCCCCTCGTCCGGGCGCACGTTATAGCGCACGATCTTGATGTTCTCGCACATCTCGGCCACGACGCCCATGGCAACGCCGCTGCGAACGGCGACGTCCGCCACCTCCACGTCGCGGCAGTCCGTGAACGCCATCACGGACCTGGTGCGCCCGCAGCCGAGCAGCAGGCACAGCGGCTCGTTCAAAGGATATGAGAACTTTCCGGCGTTCTTGGGATGGGCATCCTTGCAGTAGCGGAAGAACACGTTTCCCCCGCCCCGGTCCTCCGCCGCCACGGGATAGAACGTGGAGGCGAGCGTGTCCTTGTTGCGTTTGCACTTGGGCGTGGTGATGTACTGGATGTGGCAGTAGCGGAGCGCATGCACCGAGATCTCGCGTTCGCGCGAGTCCGTGCGGCCCTCGTCCATGTCGAAGAATATCTCGCCGTCCTTTGTCTCGTAGGAGGCGCTCCCCTCGGCAAACCGGCAGAGGAAACCCTCGTCGCTCTTCTCCACGACCGTGAACTCCACGAGCGGCAGCCGGAACACGCGCGAAGTGAAGTTGCAGATCTTCACGCCGCTGCACCTCTCCACCACGAACGGGAACGTGTCGCCGTGGAAGACGAAGCTGGCGCCGTTGCCGTCAACCGTCACGTTGCGCTTGCCATCAAGGTGCATGACAACCTTCTTCATGCCCGTGGAGCTGCCCACGGAGGCGAGGAAATGTTCCTTCGCCCCTTCCTCGAAGAAATGGTATTCGCCCTTGGCGAACCGGAGCGTGTCGCCGTCCTTGAGTCGCGCCACCGCCGCGCGAACGGCCGGCGTGGCGTTCCCCTCGACCGGCCCCACTTCGATGACGGCACCAGCCGCAGCAGGTGCGGCTATGTCCAGCGCGCGGCGTTCCGTGATCAGGCAGGGCGAATCATAGACGGGCACGTCGGTGAACACGAGCCCGTCGGCGCAGACCTTCATGCGGTCCTTCGGGAACGCGCGCACATCTCCCGTGAGCAGATCCACCCACACCGGTTCCTCAAGCGGCGCGCCCGGCCAGCGGATGACGGCGGGGCGCTTCTCCAGGCTGTCGCCGGGGCGGCGGTACGCCATGCGCCACGCCCCCTTCTCGAACGTCCACTCCCCCGTCGTCCAGAACACGAACAGGGGCGCGCCGCGCCGCTTGAACTCCCACAGCTGGAGCGAGTTCTCCGGCGACGACACGCGCCGTTCTACGCGCAGGAGCTCGGAATCGAACACCGTCGCCACGTTGCGGACGGCGCCAAACGCCCGCTTCACGCCGATCACGTTCCGCGCCGAATCCGCCCGCAGAAGCCCGTAGCACCCGATACCGCGACCGGGATGGTAGTAGTCGCAGATGGTGAACACCGAGGACGGGATCTTGCGCACGAAGTCCCCGAGCATCCGGCGCATGTCCCACTTCGCCTGGGAAATCTCGCTCCAGGCGATGTGGTTGAGCGCGAGGCCGTCACCCGGCATCTCGCTCGGCGCGCCGTTCTCGCCCTGCCAGAGGGTCGCGTGCGGAGCGTACTTCGCGCAGAGCGCCTGCAGCTCCTCCACGTTGGCATAGCTCTTCTCCGGCGCGTCCTCATAGCCGTGGTAGATGAAACGCCAGAACAGCCCAATGTCCTTGCCGAATGCCTTGTAGCAGTCCTCGTGCAGTTTTGGGCTCGTGCTGCAGACCGACAACCCCGCGATGCGCGCGTCGGGGATGTTCTTGTGGATAATCCTTGCGGTCCGGACGTTGAACGCCGCGATGGCGTCGGGCTTGTGGCGGCCCACGGCGTCAGGGTCATCCTTGAGCGGTTCGTTCCAGCCGATGTCGGGTTCGTTCCACATGGCCCAGTCCCGGACACGTCCCTTGAAATGCTTCGACAGCGCGTCCACCCATCGATCCCATGCCGCAAGGCCCTCTTCACCGTGCGGGAAACCCGCGGCGAGGTCGCGTCCGCCGCCGCCCTTGTAGAGCGGATTGCCGTAATCGGTCTCGAGAACCGGGTTCAGCCCGTGGGCCAGCGCGAAATCCACGGGTTCGTCAAGCCACGAGAAGTCGTACTTCCCCTTCTCCTTCTCGCACTTGGCCCATCCGCCCTGCAGGCGGATGGAGCGGATACCGAGTTTCGGCAGATAGTCCTTGTAGGCCGAGAACTTCGCGAAGTCGCGGTCAAGCACCTCGCAGCCGATCATCCACTGGTCATCCTTCGGATCAGGACAGGACCGCGGGACAAGCATTTCCGCCTGACCACATCCGATAACGAGCGTGACCGCTAAAACCAGTTTCTTTTTCATAAAGCGTTCGTCACTTCTGCAGCGCTTTGGCGCGCACCGGTTCCGGTCAACGGATTTGCACGGTTTCGCGGACGCCGGCACCGAAGTGATAGGGATGATCGGCACCTCTGCCCTTCAACCTGTTGTTTTCAAGTACTGCGCGTCCAGTGAACGGCACATGGAACGCGAAGCTGGGGCCGCGCATGTCCTCGCAGTCGTTGTCCCGCGCGATGAGGTCGTGCATGGGACCGCACTCGCCCCAGTATCCCGTGAGGTCGTCGTGGAGGATCGCGCAGTTGCCGTTCCGAAGGCGGTTGCGCTCGAACACGACATCCGCAAACGCCGAAAGGCGGTTGTGCATGAAGTCGTGGAAATGGTTGTCGTGTATCCAGACCGTCGGGACGTGCGAGACGTTTGCAACGTCGCACCCGATCCACTCGGCGGGGATGTCGCGGTCGAAGACAATGGACGCGCGCTCCGCATCGCGGCCCGGCTTTGGGAACTCCGTAATCGTCGCGCGCCCGAATATCTTTTTCCCCGGTCCCTTGCCACGCGAGAACTCCACCTGCTCGCCCACGCGGTACGGGAAGTAGCCCGTGTAGTTGAACCTCGGGATTCCAAGCTCCGCGCGCGGTCCCTCGACCTTGCGGAGAATCGTGTAGTTGCCGTGGATGTTCATCACGTCGTCAAGGCCCCAGCTGACCTCCGAACCCGCGATCTCGATGTTCCCCTTCGTGTCCACGAGGAAGATGGAGTCGGCGGTGAGCGACACGTGGCGTCCCTCATCCGGACGCACGGAATAGCGCACAATCTTGATGTTCTCGCACATCTCGGCCACGATGCCCATGGCGACGCCGCTGCGGACGGCGACATCCGCCACCTCCACGTCGCGGCAGTCCGCGAATGCCATCACGGACCGGCTGCGTCCGCAGCCGAGCAACAGGCACAGCGGCTCGTTCAGGGGATACGAACACTTCCTCGCGTTCTTGGGGTGGGAATCCTGGAAATAGCGGAAGAACACCTTTCCTCCGCCTCGGTCCTCCGCCGACACCGGATAGAACGTGGAGGCGAGCGTGTCCTTGTTACGTTTGCACTTGGGCGTGGTGATGTACTGGATGTGGCAGTAGCGGAGCGCGTGCACCGAGATCTCGCGCTCGCGGGAATCCGTGCGCCCCTCGTCCATGTCGAAGAATATCTCGCCGTCCTTCGTCTCGTAGGGCGCGCTCCCCTCGGCGAACTGGCAGAGGAACCCCTCGTCGTTCTTCTCCGTGATTACAAACTCCACGAGCGGCAACCGGAAGACGCGAAAGGTGAAGTTGCCGATCTTCACGCCGTCGCATCTTTCCACCACAAACGGGAACGAGTCGCCGTGGAAGACGAAGCTGGCCCCATTGCCGTCCACCGTCACGTTGCGCTTGCCCTCGAGGTGGACGACAACCTTCTTCATGCCGGTGGAGCTGCCCACGGAGGCGAGGAAGTGCTCCTTTGCGCCCTCCTCGAAGAAATGGTATTCGCCCTTCGCGAACCGAAGCATGTCGCCGTCTTTCAGACGCTCCACCGCCGCGCGCACGGCCGGCGTGGCGTTCCCCTCGACCGGCGCCACATCAATGATGGCACCAACCGAAATGCTGGTGGCCAATACCCCCGTCCACACGAGAATTGCAGTTTTCATTTA
>JAFRNO010000607.1 GCA_017430155.1 Kiritimatiellia bacterium
CGAGGACGTCACCGCCAAGTCGTCGGCGAGCATCATCGCGAGCTCCATCACGGGCGTGCCGGGGCTGCGTCCGCAGGGCGTCACGCTCCGCAACCTGGACCTCACCGTGAAGGGGGGCGGGCGCGCGGCGCACGCCGCGGCGCAGGTGCCGGAGGTGGAGAAGTGCTATCCCGAGAACCGCATGTTCAAGATGCCGCTTCCCGCGTACGGGTTCTACGTGCGCCACGCGGACGGCGTGCGCTTCGAGAACGTCAAGCTGCGCTGGACGGGCGGCGATGAGGAGCGCGAGGCCGTGGTGCAGGACGACTGCACGGGCGTGACGTTCACGAAATGCGATTTCCAGCCGCCCGTCAAGGCGAAGAGGTGAGCGGCGATGGAAGTCACGACAGGGCAGATCGTCTCCGTCACGGAGGCCAACCAGAACTTCTCGGCCGTCGCGCGCAAGGTGGACGCGCGCGGGCGGGTGCTCATTTTCCGCAACAACCGTCCGGCCTACGTGATGTACGGCGTGGAGTCGTGTCCGCTCGACCTCACGGACGACGAGCGCGTGGACGTGGCGGTGCGTCGCGTGCTGAAGCGCTACCGCGCCGCGCTGGAGGAGTTGTCCGCATGACGCGTCTCATGAAAGATAAGGTGCTCGCGCTGCAGAAGGCCGTCGCGAAGCGCACGGGCAAGGATTCGCCGGCGCCCGACGCCGCGGCGCTCGAGGCCGCGCTCGCGGCGCCGTTCGCGCGCGGCGCGGACGGCGCGGACGTGTTCCCCTCGCGCGAGGAGAAGGCCGCGAAGCTCGGCTACGAGCTCGCCGCGAAACGCGTGTTCGGCGCGGACGGCGCGCGGATGGCGATGGCCGTGACGCTCGTGTTCCTCGAGGCGAACGGACTCGCCGTGGACGCGCCGCACGACGAGGTCGTGGTGACCGCGCGCGCGCTTGCGAACCGCCGCCTGCGCTACGACGATTTGCTCGCGTGGATCTGCCGCCACGCGACGTAGCGCGTACGGGAAAGGGAGAATGTTATGAAAGGGATTCAACTCTTTGCGCTGTGCTGTGCGACGGCCGCGACAAGCGCGGCCCTCCCGGAGCAGTACGTGTTGCCGGAGATGGGCACGGTCAACACGCACGCGCTCTCCACGGGCAACCTCTATCCCGCGATCGCCCGTCCGTGGGGCGTGGGGCTGTGGACGCCGCAGACCGTGCCGAACGGACGCGAACGCTGGTTCTACGACTACACGCATCCGCGCATCTACGGCCTGCGCCACACGTACCAGCCGAGTCCCTGGATCGGCGACTGGGGCGCATGGTCTATCCTGCCGCTCGTCGGCCGTCCTGGCACGAACGCCGCCGCGCGCGCGAGCTGGTTCTCGCACAAGGCCGAGACGATGTCGCCCGCGCTCTACCGCGTGTACCTCGCCGAGTTCGACGTCACGGCCGCGCTCGCGCCCACCGCGCACGGCGCGGCGTTCCGCTTCGACTATCCGGCCGCGGACGTGCCCGGCTTCGTGGTGGACACCTTCGGCCTCGGCGAGGCCGCGCTCTCGTCGGACGGCCGCCGCGTGACGGGCTGGACGCGCGGCTACACGCAGCCGAAGAAATACGGCACGAACCTTGTGCAGCGTTTCGTGCTTGAGCTGGGGCGTCCTGCCGCCGCCGCGGAGCGTCTCCCCGACGGCGCGCTCTGGGTGCGCTTTGCGCCAACGTCCGCGCGCACGCCGGTGGAGTTGCGCGTGGGCACCTCGCTCATCTCGGACGAGTTCGCGTCGCGCAGCCTCGCGGAGACGGCGGCCGGTTTCGACGCCGTGGCCGCGGAGGGACGCGCTGAGTGGAACCGTCTGCTCGGGCGCGTGCGCGTGCAATCGGATTCCATCGATCGCCTCCGCGTGTTCTACACATGCCTCTACCGCGCGTTGCTCTTCCCGCGCTCGCTCGGCGAGACGGACGCGCGCGGCGCGACGGTGCACTTCAGTCCGTCGGCGGGCGACGTGCGTCCGGGCCCCTACTTCGGCGGCACGGGTTTCTGGGACACGTTCCGCGCGCTCTATCCGCTCCTCAACTTCCTCTATCCCGAGATGAGCGCGCAGATGATGGCGGGGCTCGAGAACTGCTGGAAGGAGAGCGGGTGGCTGCCGGAGTGGTCGAGTCCGGGGCTCGTCGACTGCATGGTGGGCAACAACTCGGCGAGCGTGGTGGCGGGCGCGTGGCTGGACGGCGTACGCGGAGGGTTCGACATCAACGAACTTTACCGCGCGCTCGTGCATGGCGCGAACAACGCGCATCCGACGATGAAGTCCGTTGGACGCCTCGGCGTGGAGCACTACAACGCGAAGGGCTACGTGCCGCGCGACGTGGGCATCAACGAGTCCGCCGCGCGCACGCTCGAGTACGCCTACGACGACTGGTGCATCGCCGCGCTCGCGCGGGCGATCGGGCGTCCGCGGGAGGAGATCGACCTCTACGCGTCGCGCGCGCGCAACTGGCGCAACGTGTTCGACCCCGCGCGCCGCATCGCGGTGGGGCGCAACGCGGACGGTTCGTTCAACGCGGCATTCGACCCGTTCGCCTGGGGCGGCGACTTCACGGAGGGCTGCGCGCTCCACTACACGTGGAGCGTGTTCCACGACGTCGAAGGCCTCTGCGAGGCGATGGGCGGGCGAAAGGAGTTCGAGCGCCGGCTCGACGAGATCTTCGCGCTGCCGCCGAAGTTCACGTCCACGTACTCCCACGCCGTGATCCACGAGATGCGCGAGATGCAGGTCATGGGCTTCGGACAGTACGCGCACGGCAACCAGCCCATCCAGCACATGGTCTACCTCTACGACTGGACGGACGCGCCGGAGAAGGCGGGGCGCCGCGCGCGCGACGTGATGGACCGCCTCTACGCGCCGACGCCCGACGGCTACTGCGGCGACGAGGACAACGGGCAGACCTCGGCGTGGTTCGTGTGGAGCGCGCTCGGCCTCTACCCCGTGTGCCCCGGCTCGGGCGAGTACGCCACCGGCACGCCGCTCTTCGACCGCGCCGACGTGTCGCTGCCGAACGGCCGCACGCTGGAGATCCGCGCGCCGGGCGCCGCAGCGCGCCGTTTTCCCGCGGCTCCCGCGCCGCGCGTGCGGCGCGCCGATCTGCTGAAGGGTGGCCCCCTCCTTTTCGGGTCCGCGCGGTGAACTTTAAATTCCGCACATTCGGGGATTGACTAAGCGGCGGAGATTCGGTATCATAATGCCGTTTCACCGATTTCAGAAAATCAATAAGGAGCTATGAAGATGAACCGTATCGTGAAGTGTGGTCTGTTTGCAGGCGCGCTCGCCGCGCTGGCCGCTCAGCCTGTCCTTGCGCAGGAGCGTGAGTATGCCGGTGCGCCGGATCCGAAGAGCTACGGCTACACCGTGCTGATGATTGGCATTGCCACGCCGATCTCCCTGCCATGGGATTTCGACTGGGACGTGTTCGGCCTGAACGCCAACCTGGCGTACAGCGACTGCAACAAGATGTACGGCCTCGAGGCGGCGGGCGTGGGCGACACGGCGCGTCTCGACATGATCGGCCTCCAGGCGGCGCTCGGCTTCTGCTACGCGAACCGCGACGCGGTCGGCGCGCAGGTTGCCGCGGTCACGCTGTGCAACCGCACGGCCTACGGCCTCACGGTGGACGCGTTCAGCATGAACCGCGAGTTCCTCGGTCTCCGCGTCGACGGCCTCGCGTCGATGACCGACGCGTCGCTCTACGGTCTCTCCATCGCGGGCCTCGGCAGCGCGGTGCGCGAGGACATGTGGGGCTGGCAGGTCGCGCTCGGCGCGAACTTCGCCCGCCGCGTGCACGGTTTCCAGACGGTCGGCATCTGCAACATGACGGACGAGCTCCGCGGCGCGCAGATCGGCATCGTCAACTACGCCGCCACCTGCTCGGCTGGCTTCCAGATCGGTCTCGTGAACCTCATCATGGACAACGAGGTTCCCTTCCTCCCGATCTTCAACTGCTACTTCTAAGGCTGGCGGCTTCTGGTCGCAGCAATGCGACTGTAGCTCAACTGGATAGAGCGTTGGCCTCCGAAGCCGAAGGTTGCTGGTTCGATCCCAGTCAGTCGCACCAATGAAACGGAGAGCCCCCTGTGCGGGGCTTTCTGTTTTTCTCGTTTGAAGAGGTCTTCCCAACTACGCGCGGATGTGGTATACTGCGCGCATGTACTACTGCAACAACTACACCCTCGCCGTCGTTTTCTGCGTCATCACCATGCTCTGCTGGGGCAGCTGGGGCAACACCCAGAAGCTCGCGGGGCGAACATGGCGCTATGAGCTCTTCTACTGGGACTACGTGATCGGCGTCCTGCTGTTTGCGCTCGTCTCGGGCCTCACCTTCGGCAGCCACTTCGGCGGCGAGGCGTGGAGCTTCATCCCGAACCTGAAGCAGGCCTCCGCCGCGAACATTGGCAGCGCCTTCCTCGGCGGCGTCGTCTTCAACGCGGCGAACATCCTGCTCGCGGCGGCGATCTCGATCGCGGGGATGAGCGTGGCGTTCCCCGTGGGCATCGGCCTCGCGCTCGTGCTCGGCGTGATCATCAACTACGTGTCGGACGGGAAGGGCAATCCCGTTCTCCTGTTCTCGGGCGTGGCGATCATCGCGGTGGCGATTCTCTGCAACGCGTTCGCCTACAAGATCAAGCAGGCGAACGAAACCTCGGGACAGCGGTCGGGCCTCGTCAAGGGAATCGTCCTCTCCGTCATCTGCGGCGTGCTGATGTCGACGTTCTACTATTTCGTCGGACGCACGATGCCCGAGAAGTTCGAGGACTTCGCGGCGGCTGCGCCGAAGGCCGGGTTGTTGACGCCCTACGCCGCGTTCTTCGTGTTCGCGTTCGGCGTGTTCGTCTCCACGTTCGTGTTCAACGCGATTGCGATGCGGCGTCCCGTCTCGGGCGAGCCGATCAACGAGTTGGCGTATTTCAAGGGGAGCTTCCCCGTGCACCTCGTGGGCATGCTCGGCGGTCTCATCTGGGGGCTTGGCTTCGGAATCAACCTCGTCGCGGCGGGCAAGGCCGGCACGGCGATCTCCTACGGACTCGGACAGGGCGCGACGCTCGTCTCTGCTCTCTGGGGCATCCTCGTGTGGCGTGAGTTCAAGGGCGCGCCGCCGAAGGCGGGCCTGCTCAACCTCGCCATGTTCGTCCTGTTCCTCGCGGGACTGGGGTTGATCATCGCGGCCGGCGCCTGACGCGCCGCGCACAAACGGAGAGATAAAATGGACATGAAGGGAATGCTTTCCTGGTGCGTGCTCGCGTATGCGGCGCAGGCGCTGGCGGGCGGGGCCGTGCTGTCGCCCGTGGCGGACGCCGAGGTGGCGACGTGCGCGAACGGCGTGATCGTGTTTGACGACCGTCCGTACCAGATGACGCCTGCCGCCGCCGAGCGGCTGGCGGGCAAGACGTTCTTCCGGCGCACGATCGACGGCGGGTTCGCCGCCGAGGTCGTGAAGGGCGGCGAGCTGTTCGTGGTGACGCCCACCGAGAAGGCCGGCAAGTCCCTCTCGCAAGGGAAGACCCTCGCTGCGCTCGGGTTTGAGAAGCTGCCCGGCGAGCCGTTCCTGGCCTTCGGCGTGAACAAATGCGACATCTCGGACGTCTGGTGCAAGGACATGCGTCCCGGCGAGAAGCTTGCGCTCGGCAAGTGGGCGCTCGTGTGCGGGTTCGACCCCGCCGGACAGCCCCAGCCCGACCCGGCGATGAAGGAGAAGGAGGATTGCATCCTCGCCTACCTGAAGGGGACGCCGAGTGAGATTGAGTCGCCGCGCGACATCCTGAAGAACAAGCCCGACTACGTCGTGTTCGTGCCGAAGCAGCCGCGCGCGAAGGAGAAGCGCGACCCCGCGAAGCCCGGCGACACGTACAACGACCACTTCCAGGTGATCTGCAACCCGTCCAACCAGCACCTCTACGCCTTTTGGACGCAGGCCTCGCGAGAGGCGGACATCGATCAGCACATTGCGTTCTCGAAGAGCGTGGACAAGGGCGTCACCTGGACGCCCCCCGTCGTGCTCGCCGGCTCGCCCAACAAGAAGAACCCGGCCCTGCTCGCGAGCTGGCAGCAGCCGATGCTCGCGAAGAGCGGCCGCCTCTACTGCCTCTGGAACCAGCAGACCACGAGCCGCGGCCCGCACTGCGGCATGATGTTCGGCGCGTTCTCGGACGACGACGGCGAGACGTGGAGCGCCCCCAAGCTCGTGCCGTTCACGGAGCGCATGGACGCCGATCCCGCCGACGACCACATCCCGCCGAGCTGGTGCAACTGGCAGCGTCCGCTCCGCCTCGGCGAGAACGGCAAGTACTTCGTGGGCTGCTCGCGCCACGGCAAGGCGCCGTACGACGAGCGCCACGGCTGCAAGATCGAGTTCTGGCAGTTCGAGAACATCGACGACAACCCGCCCGTGCAGGACATCCGCATCACGTACCTCTGCACGAACCGCCACGCGCTCTCGGCGAAGGACCTCGAGAACGCCGGCGGGTTCCGCGCGAGCGAGCCCGCGCTCGAGGAGGCCGCGCCGGTGAAGCTGCCGGACGGACGCCTCTTCGCGATCATGCGCTCGTCCCTCGGCTCGCCCGTGTGGGTACAGAGCCGCGACGGCGGCGCCACGTGGAGCGAACCGAAGATCCTGAGGGACGCCGAGGGGAAGCCGTACCTGCATCCGCGCTCGCCGTGTCCGATGTACGACTGGAAGGGCCCCGAGGCCGCGAGCGGGAAGTACTTCGCGCTCGTGCACCAGACGTTCGACTTCAACGACCCGAAGCGTAACGCCTACCAGCACCGCGGCCCGCTCTACCTCATCGCGGGCGAGTTCGACCCGAACGGAGAGCAGCCGGTGAAGTTCAAGGCGCCGAAGCTCTTCGCGCCGCGCAAGGGCGGCAACTCGTTCTACACGAGCTACTGCATCCTCGACGGCAAGGGCGTCCTGTGGTACAACGACATGAAGTTCTACCTCTGCGGCCGCGTCGTCGGCCCGGAGTGGTTTGAATAGCTTTTAGCTTCTACGGGTTTTAGCCGCAAAGAACGCAAAGGGCGCAAAGAGGCGGGGGCGGTCGCGCTTGTCGCGACCGGACGACTGTGCTGCGGGAGCGGTCGCGCTTGTCGCGACCGGATGAATGGGCCGCGACAAGCGCGGCCCCTCCCGCACATGGGGTTTTTTTGGTATAATGTACGTGCCAAAGGAAAAACATTGAGCAGACTTTCATTCAAATCCTTTTGTATAGAGTTCTATGCGCGTCACATCGGCTCCACGGGTGCCGATGTGTACAGGATGTTCTCGGAAAGCGGACTCCTGAAAACACTAGACGATGACTATGAAGACCTCCATGGACTCGGCTGGGAGGCATTGATGCCGATGTTCGACGAGTACCTTGGGAGGAATCCGAAATGATACTGTATCATGGCAGCACGCTTGAAGTCTCTGTGCCGAAGATGAGTGAAGACCATACATTGATCCGCGCAACGTTGGTTCCGGCGATCGTGGCTTTCCTTGCTGTGCATTACCATGTGTCCGAGGGCGATGCCATGGAGATGTTCTATCGGTCGAAAACAGCCGAGGCGTTTGCCGATGACAGTCTCGGCCTTTACGGGCAGAGCGCGCTCCGCATCGCTGCTGACGTGATCCAGGAACGTGAAGGACTGTGAAGCGGCGCGGCCGCTGCCCGCAACGGCCGTGCGGGGCGCGACCTTTTCGGATATTGGTACGAAAATCGTTCCAATAGGTTGCGGCATTGGCCGGAATGTGGTACAAGACGCGGCAGAGCTCGATTTCGGCATAAAGGTCGTTCCTGCCTGGAAATGGCTTCTCCACGAGAATAACCCTCAGTGAACCATTGGAAACGAAAGTGTGAGCAGATGACCTACGACACCATCAACGACGCGCGGACGATCGCGGACAATGGCGAGGGGACGCCCCCGACTGAGAACGGAACGCCGATGAACAGATCCATCGGCGACGAGCCGACCCTGCGGCCGCATCGTCGGTCCGGAGTGGTTTGAGTGAGGACAAGGGGGCAAAGAAGATACGCGTGCTGACGGTGGCGTAGGCGGTTGTCGCTTTTCTTCTTAAAAAAGTGGTATTTACCAGCGACCACGTACACCGTTGGGTGTGGTATACTTTTGACGCATCGAAGCCACAAGACGGTAAATGGGCGATGGCGTCAAAAAGAAAATGTCTGATTGAAACGCTTAAAAGCGAGATCATAAGCGGCAAGTATGATTCCGCTAGGGTATTCCCTAGTGAACGTGCCCTGGCCTCGCGCTTTAAGTTGTCCAGACCTACGATACGCCAGGCTATGCAGGAACTGTGTGCGGCGGGTTTGGTCCATCGTCGGCAAGGACGCGGAACCTTCGTGACAAGGACTGGAAATTCGCGGAAAATCGGCTTGCTGTTGTCGGGCATGACGTATTCTGAGTATTTCCAGCCGATTGCAACGGCATTCATGCATATCGCCCTGGCGACCGGGTACGAACTACATTTCCATGCCGTGAAGTCCCAAGACCCGACGGAGAGGATCTGCGAGGTGCGCGACATCGCAAATGACTTCATTCGTAAACAAGTATCGGGAGTTCTCTATCATCCCCTAGACTACGCATTTGACGAAGGAGCGGCGAATCGGCAGATACTGGCCGTGCTCAAGGGGGCGCGGATTCCGGTCGTTCTTTTTGACAGCGATGTAGAAGTGGCTCCCTGTCGGAGCGCCTACGACCTCGTCTCGATCGACAACGTACTTGCGGGCGAGACGGTCGGCCGGCATCTTTTGGAGCAAGGCGCGCGGAATATCCATTTTCTGCTGAA
>JAFRNO010000608.1 GCA_017430155.1 Kiritimatiellia bacterium
GTCCTCGCCCTTTTTGTGGCGGCCCGCGTTCTCGCGCCTGCCGCCGTGGTCGGGGTTGTTCTTCAGGATCCTCAGCTGCTTGTAGAGGCCGTTCAGCGTCGGCGCGTCCACGTTCGCCGCCGCCTCGTTCAGCTCGGCCGGGCTGGGCGCGACGTCCTGCGAGGCGGGATCCGGCAGCGCCGCGCGCGCCGCGCCGATCGTCTCCGCGTAAACGGACATGTAGCGCGTCGCAGTCATAGGCGAGATATCGGTATTGGCGTCCAGCCACGCAAGCCACTGTCCGTGGTCGCACTTCGCCTTGGCGCGCGCGAGTTCCCAGCCTGCCATGATGCCGGCGGCGATCGAGAGCTTGCCGCTCGCCACGGAGAGGCGGTGCAGGAAGTTGATGCGCTGGCCGGGCGTCTTGCCCTTGATCTTCGGCATGCGCGTGGACTTGACCGTAAGTGCGGTCGGTTCGCCAACGATCTCCGGCTCGATCGGTGCTGGGATTTTCTGCGGAGGCAGCGGGGCAACCGCCTTACCTGGATTTTGCTTACTCATTTGATTGTCCCTTCTTCTGGTTCGTACTCGTTTGCCGCGACGTATGCTTCTGCGGCGGCGCGGGAAATGACGTATTTGCCGCCGATCACGTTAGCCGCAATTCGACCTGTCTTGATCTCGGCGATGATGGCGTTGGTTGTGGAGAGCCCGTATGCGGCGGCGATATCGGCTGGCGAGAGCAGCGGCTTGCGCGGCAGTCGCGCGACGATTGCTTGGGTGGTGGCGTTCATGGTGGGCGGCTCGTGGTTAGTGGTTAGCAATCGAGGAAGTCGATCGCGATCAGGATGTACGGCAGGGCGCAGATGGCGTAGAAGAGCCAGTCGGGGATGTCGCCGCCGGCCCCGCAGATGGTGTTGGTGTAGAGTTCGTTCATTATGCGCTCCTGATGTCCGATCCGTGGATGATCGCGAGGTTGGTGTTGAGGCAGGTGAGCATCAGGCGTCCTTCGTGGCCCGTGAGCTCGGTGGCGGAGCCCATTCGCAGGTAGCGCCGGATGACGTCACCGCAGGGCGCGCCGAAGACGCGCGTCATCGCCTGAGTCGCGAAGCGGTAGGAGCCGTCGCCCATCTCGACGACGTAGTTCGGGAAGTGCGCGTCGCTGATGATCTTCACGGCGCAGAGCGCGAGCGCGTTGCGCGCCCGGCTCATCCGGCACCGGTCGCCCCACGAGAGGCGCGATGCCGCCTGTGACTTTGCCGTGTCGATGGCGTTGCGCGCCTCGACCCGGGCTTGCCATTCTCTTGCTGCTGTGTGCATGGTTAAGCCTCCGTGGTGGTGGCGGGGACGGTGGGGACCGTGGGGACGGCGGGGACGGAGGCGGCAGCCTCGCGGCGCTTCGCATGATAGCGCTGCTTCTCGAAGTGCTTCTTCATCAGCCAATGCGCACCCATCTTGAGTGCCTCCACATGGTCAACGCTCATCGTTCTCTTGCGCATCAGATCCATGAGAATGCCAGCCGCCACATCGCGCCTCATGTGCGGCTTTTCGCCCGGCATCATCTTGGGCGTGTCGGGCTGGATCGGCTCGGCTTCGGTTGCGTGTTGCTGGTTGCCCATCTGCTCAATCTTCTCCGCCCATTCGTTCCACAGCGTCTTGGGAACTACTATACTGTCGGCAGGGATTATTTCGGTAATGTCTATACCCGCTGATGCGAGCCTCATTTTTACTTCGTTATTCATCTTGCTTCTCCTTGGTTGGTTTTGGTTAGATTCCAGTCGCATTTCGCGCGGCGGTCGCAAGCTCGCGCGAGATTTTCATTCCTTCGCCGAGGATAGCGACGGTCTGCGCGATGGCAGTCAGGTCGCTCCAGTACTTCGCCTGTGACGGCGCGGGCTTGAGGATCATGAGGATCAGTTCGTCACGGTTCTTTCCCCGCAGGTTGTCAAGCGGCACGCCCATGTTGTAGGCGCGCTTGGCTAGGAACTGCTCAAGCTCGAAGTCGTCGGCCACCGCTGGGTAGATGACCTTTCTTATGGCTTCTAGGGCTTTCACCGCTTCCCCCTCCGGACGCTTCTGGACGCGCTTGAAAGTGACCGTCTCGCGGCCGCCTCCGAAGCGGTGGCAGGGTTCGATGCTGGTGACTTCGAACTCCTCGAATGACTTCCGATGGTAGCAGCAGTCGCCGGTGATGCTGAGCATGACATGCTCGCCGACCTGGAAGCGACCGGCCTTGAGATCAGACCTCTCGATGTTTTTGGGGCTAATCTGCCCGTTGCGGTTGAGTACGACTCGTTTCATCATTGCTTTGTTCCTTGGTTGGGTTGGGTTGGTTCGGGGTAAACCTCCCATGGAGGGAGTTCACAAAAATCTTCATCGGCATCGCCATCGTCGATCGGATCAACGCCGTAATCATCCGCGCCGTCGCAGTCGCATCCTCCGCCGAGCTGGGCGGGATCCTCGCAGTTCGCGAGAAATGGGCACATCGAGCACCACATCACTTCATCTCCAGAATGTCGCCGTGGCCGCCCACGCCGGAGTAGCGCGGGTCGCACGCGCGCGCCGCGCGCCGCTGCTTCCACCGGCAGCTCGGGCAGTAGCGGTGCTCCACGTAGCCATCGTCGGAGCCTTGCACCTTGTACGGAGACAGCCGCGCATCCTCGAACGTGCGCCCGCACCGGCGGCACTTCTTCACGATCTTCGCCATCACTTCCCCTCCATGAGGTAGTCTCCGATGTTCGGAATCCTGTTTGTTGTCGCGAACTCCTCGATGCTGTACATCTTCGGGGCCATACATGGACAGCTCGCGGCGTGCACCACCGACACGCCACGTCCGCCATACGCCGCCACGATGTAGTCATGGCCGCGAACCTTGCGCACATGGATCGACACGAAACCCACCTCGTCGAGTGTCGTTCCGTCTTCCGCTGTTGGATAACCGCACCCGGCGATGACGGCGCAGGCCAGAATCAATATAACCTTCTTCATCACTTCCCCTCCTTGCCGTCTTCCTCGTCGTCCTCGTCATTCGCATCGATCGCGTCCGCGATACGTTCGAGCGCGTCCGCAGCACGTACGATGGAGTCGAGCACATGCCACACATACGCAATGAGCAAGCAACATAAAACCAGGGTGGCAAATGCTGCACAATAAATTTGGAATTCCATCACTTCACCTCCAACTGGATGTTATTGCGCAGATTAACGCCCTCATGCGCCGCAGCATCTCGCCACAGTTCATGCTCGCCGTAAAGTAGGCTCTATCAATCAATTGCTTCATCCCTCCACCTCCACGCCCATGCGGCGCAGCTGGCGGGCAAGGCGCTCGCTCGGCTTGCGCTGCCCGTGCAGCACATACGACAGATGCGCCCGCGAACACCCCAGCGCGCGCGCCGCCTGCGTCAAGCCGCGGTACACCACGCGCACCTGCTCGATTTTCTCTAGTCTTGCCTTGACCATTCTTCTTCCTCTCGTTACGTTTTTTTGTTATACTTCCCGTGCCTGTTCCGCAGGGACGGCGCGTATTGTAGCACTACGAATGCTACAGCGCAAGCAGAAAAGTAGTACTACTGAAAGTTTTTTATGGAAGCCCGTTTGAATGCACTCAAAGAGCGTTTAGGCGTTCAATGGAACGAATTGGCCGAACAAATCGGCATTAGCGTTCCCATGTTGGGATTTCTCCGACATGGAAATCGCAAGCCATCTCCTAAAGTTTTGCTAGCGATCGAGGCTCTTGAGCGTAGTGATATTAGCACTACTACTGCTACAAGGGGAGAGGTTCAACGTTGGAAAGCCCGTGCGCTGACAGCTGAGGCGCGTGCTGCTGTAGCAGAAGAAAAATTGAAGCTAGTAAATGAGGCATTAGGCTACATTCTAAGTGGTACGGCAAAACTTCAGGAGGTGGTGAAGTGAGCATTGATAACAGTCCTGTATGGCAAAAGTGGGGCGCGATTGGAACTTGTGCTTCTGCCGTTGTTGCCCTAATTTCTGTTGCTGTTTATATTTGGCAAGCGGTGGAAGCAAATCGTGCGCAGAAGGCATCAATCATCGCAAAAGAGGTATTGAAAACTGCACAAGTAAGAGTGGAAACCTTGCAAGAAAAGACCGCTATCCAAGAAACCGCCTTGAGTAATGCCCTCGAACAAGTTAGCCTTTATGGCGACATTATCGCGGCTGAAGGCGGCGATCGTTGGGCGTACGTCAGAGCCTCCAAACGATTATACCCGATTGCCGAAACAAATATCGCTGGTATGGCAGATTTCTTCATAATGCGCCTGTATGATGGCATTCGGCGTTTCCGCGGCCATCCATCCGATAATCCAATGTTGAAGTCCATAATGTTTTCGTCTAAAACAGTGTTCTTTGATGATGAATCGGTCTCGGCTGGCCTAAAGGCGTCAACTGTCACCGACAGGCTCTTTGCGATAAATACTGTGCGTGTGCGAAGGATGTACAGCCTGTTGCCTACGCTTGTACACATTGTGGAGGACGACCCCGACCTAACCGTCGTGCAGTTTGCGCTTGATGTGGTTACGAGCGTCCTAGGCAAGGCTAGGCATGGGCAATGGGATTTCGATGACATCGTGAGACACCCAGAAAGGTTTAAGAGCTGGTTCACGCAGACGTGGGAGAAGCTTGGCCCAAAACTGAAGTCGAGCGAGCCGCTTGCCGTTGAGAAATTGTCCTTAGAGAAGGCCGAGTCTGACTACTACTATCTTAAAAACACGCAGACCGGTGAGACCTTTTCCCTGCCGGACGTAGATTCGGAAAATATAGTCCCGCTAAAATTCAAACCTTGAAACGATATGCACTTCCGCGCATCTGCGTGGGAGAAACTGGACAACACCGAAATCAGCAAAGACCTACGTAATCCCCATGCTCCGCCCCTGCACCCCGCCTGCAGGGGTTCTTTCTTGCCCCTGAAACGGGCCTTGAAATAGCAAAACTCACCGCGGTGAGTTTTGCTCTCTAACCGCCCCCTGCCCACCACTTGCAGGGGGCTTGCACGAGAGGCGCACGGTCGGCTGGCCGTGCGCCTTTTTGTGCATTTTTTTGACACCCGTTTTCGGGGGCGACATGCGTTTCGCCCTTTATTCTTGCGGGTTTCATGCGTATTCAAGTTGATTCAAATTTAACACTAGTGTGAAATTTGAATCATCTTGATTTTGGGCTTTTAGGGCTTGCAACCCCGTCTTGGGCTTTTAGGGCTTGTAAATCAATTTGATTGATTTTGGGCTTTTAGCGCTTTTAGGGCTTCTAGCCCTTGCGGCGTTTGAAATTGCTCGCTCGCGCGCCTATAATGGCGGCGTCTTGCGGGCATCATCTCCTGCTTGATTGGTTTTGGTACGAACACGGCGCGGCGGCGCCGACGGCGCGCGGGTGCGCGTTCCGCCCTCGAGGATTTGAGATGGAAGCGAACGAAAAAAATCTGGCGCATGTCGCCGATCTGATCGAGAAGGCCAGGTTCGCCGGGCTGGAGGGCTGCCGCTGGCTTGCGCAGTTCACGATCGAGGAGATCACGCGCGGCTACAATGGCATCGGTCCGGAGTTCATGCCCGAATGGCTGCGGGACGTGACGTCGGACAGGCTCGCCCTCTTCGCGCCGTGCGCTGTGATCCACGACCTGCGCAACGACGTTTCCGACGGCACGCGCGCGGCGTTCCTCCAGGCCAACGACGAGTTCCGGCGCAACTGCCTGAAGATGGCCGACCTGGAGTATCCGCCGCAGCCGGGCGTCGAGGACGACCTGAAGCGCGCCCGGGCGAAGGCCGTTGCGGAGGTTCTCTACTGTTTCGTGAGCGCGGACGGTTTCGGCTGGAAGGCGTGGCTTGAGGCGCACGAGCGGTTTATGCAACGCACGGCCGCGACAAGCGCGGCCGCTCCCGCAGTTTACCCCCAAAGAAAGGAAAAAACATGAAGAAACTGATGATGATGATGCTCGCCGCGTGTGCGGCGGCGATTACGGGATGCGTCTCGATGGAAGTCGAGGACTACGGCTACGACGTCGTGAAGGATGCAGCCGGCAACCCTGTGTGCGACACCAACGGTGTCGTGCAGACCGTGTACAAGGGCCAGAAGTGGGACTTCAACAAAAACATGGTCGACCAGGCCTACGACGATGTGGACTTCAAGCGCATGAAGGGCAACGAGATCGCCCTGCGGATCTCGAACTACAAGGATCTGGTCTCGCCGGAACTCAACAAGGTGGTGGAGACATCGTTCAAGGGCGCGGCGGAGCTGGCCGCGAAGATCGGAGCAGCAATCGCCACGAGCGGCGGCAGCGTGGCTGGCGACGCGGCGGCGGCGGCGATCACGCAGTCCGTCAAGAACTACATATCGAAAGGTGGCAGCGTGGAGAACGCTACCGTCACCTGCGAGGGCAGCAACTGCACGATCACCGACGGCACCGTCACCGAGGTGTGCGAGGACTGCATCGCGAAGTAAGAAGACGGCGCGGAGACACGATCGGATGGACGCTGACACGATAATACAGGGCGGAGGACTGGTACTCTCCGGCGCGGCGGTTGCCAAAGCAGGCGACTGGCTCATGGCGTGGCTTCGCTCGAGGAACCAGAAGACGGCAATTGAGCCGAACCCGCTGCCTGTTGACAAGCTCGACAAGTACGTCACGCGCGGCGAGTTCAACCGCCATGTGGAGCAGAACGAGGCCGCGCACACCGAGGTATTCCGCCGTCTGACGGAAAACGAGCAGACGACCGCCCGGCAGGACGGCAAGCTCGACGAGATCGGCAGCGACGTGAAGACCATCAAGGACATACTCATCGGAAAGGCGCTGAAGAAATGAACGCGAACGACCCGGCCGTGCAGCTGAGAATACGCACCGCGCTCCAGACGCTGGAGCGCATCCCCGTTGGACTCACCGCCGACGCCCTCGTGCGCCAGGTGGATTCCCTCGTGGGCGACCCCACAAGCCCCATCGAGGGCGAGGAGCTCCTGACGTTCCTGGTGCGCAAGCGCTGGGCCTATACGCTCAC
>JAFRNO010000609.1 GCA_017430155.1 Kiritimatiellia bacterium
GAAGCTCATCATCAACGGAGGAACCACGTACATCACCAACCAGCTTGCCGTGGGCTACTACTCGAACACTTCGCCGCAGAAGGATGCGCAGGGGAGGTTCATCCCGCTCCGCACCGCGCCGCGCGTGGAGATACACGGCGGCAATCTGAACGTCTGGAACAACATGCGCATGTGCGACGCGCCCGGCTCGGACACGACGCTCTTCATCGACGGCGGCACGCTGACCGTGCGCAACAGCATCAACACGACCGGCGGCATCATCCGCTTCGGCAACCAGATCACGGGCGACGCCACGCTCCCGCGCCATGCCGAGGTGACGGTCTGCACGAACGGCGTCCTCGACATCACGGGCTTCCTTATCGACAATGACCGCACGAACGTGACCGTGAACCTCAACGTGCTGGACGGCGGACGCTTCCGCAACAACGAGATGCGCCTCGCCAACACGCAGGGACGTACCAAGGACTGCGCGATGAACGTCCTCATCGACGGCGGCATCATGGAAATCCGCGTGGCGGGATACACGGGGTGGATCAAGGGCGACGTGACGAGCGTGCGCGTGGGCACGCACGGCGCGACGTTCAAGGCGCAGAGCTGCAACTACAACGTGACGGACGAGATCCACGTCTCGCTGACCGCCGCCAACACGCATCCGGACGAGGAGCCGCAGGGCGTGACGTTCTGCGGCGGCGCGGCGTACAACTCCGGCTTCCGCTTCTTCCTGCCGCAGTACTGGGCGGGTCCCACGCGCGCCACGTCGAACGGCATCTGCGAGATGGCGGCCACCGCCGCGTTCCCGGCGGCGACGGACCTCAGTCTGGACGGCACGGGGCGGCTCGTCCTCACGAACGGGATCGTCCACGCGGTCAATTCTTTCACGCTCGGCGCGGACGACACGATCGGCACGTCGGAACTGTGGATCTCGCCGGGCACGTCGATCCAGGCGGGCGCGTTCGGCGTGGCGGGTTCGCCGGCGCTCGCGCTGAAGCTCTTCGCGGCGAACGGCTCGGCGGCCCCGCTCGCGGCGGCGGGCACGTACACGCTCATGTCCGGCCCGGCGTCGGCCGAGGACGGCCTTCGCGCGATCCTCCGGCGGGCGACGGTCGCCAATCCTGCGGACGGCACGGACTACGTCCTGGACGTGTCCGTAAACGGCGACACGGCGTCCTTGACGGTGACGGTGACGCCGGGCCCGGCCGCCGTGGCGACGACCAAGGCGTGGGGCAACGCCCAGGGCGGCAACTGGAGCGAGGGCGCGAACTGGACGGACGGCGCGGAGGCGAACGGCGCGGGCGCCGTGGCGGCGTTCACGGTCGAGGCAGAGGCGAACGGCACCGCGGTGACCGTGGACGCGCCGAAGACGGTGGGCGGCCTCGCGTTCTCCACGGCGAACGCCTACGCGCTCTCGGGCAGCGCGCTCACGCTCGCGAACGGCGCGTCCCCGGCGACGGTGTCCGTGACGGCGGGCGGGCCGACGATCGCGAACGCGCTGTCGTTCGTCGGGAGCGCGAACCTGAACACGGCGGGCGGCACGACGCTCGGCGTCTCCGGCGCGGTGACGGGCACGGGCACGCTCACGGCCAACGCGGACGGCGTCGGCTCCGGCCAGGTGACGCTGGGCAACGCGCTCGACGGCTTCAACGGACGCTTCGCGTACAAGGGCGGCATCACGCACGTGAGCTCGCTCGCGTTCGCGGCCGCGCGCCCGAACGCGCTCGAGCTCGGCTGGGGCACGCTCGACTACACGGGCACGGGCGAGACGATCGCGGGCCTCACGCTCAATGCGGGAACGATCTACTCGTCCGTCCTGCGTGTCGAGAACGACCTCACGCTCACGAGCCTTGGCGGCGTCGCGGGCGGCCTGATCAAGAAGGGCGCGGGCGACCTGATCTTCAAGGGCAACGGCACGTTCGCCTTCAACAACTTCCAGCGCGACTATGGGCGGTCCTCTTTCAACGACCCGCAGGGCATCATGCCGACAGGCGAGCCGCAGGACATCGCGCTCCCGTCCATGCTGGTCTCCGAGGGCCGGCTCGTGATCGGCACGAAGGGCGACGACTCCGACGCGCCGCGCGTGACCTCGCCGCGCGTCCTTCAGGTTGGCGGACGGACGACGGACTGGTTCAGCGCCACGGGCGGCGTCTACGAGACGTCGGGCGAGATCGTGATGAACAACGGCACCGTAGACGTCCAGTACTTCTGGCTCGGCTACTACTGCGGCACGCTCGGGTCGAATCCGCCGGACAGCCCGCCGCACGCGAAGCTGACGATGAACGGCGGCACGCTCCACGCGACGACGGGCATCGAGTCTCTCCGCGACTGGCAGGGCTTCCAGTCCGTCCAGGCGGAGCTCGTGCAGAACGGCGGCACGATCCGGTCGGACAGCAACATGACGTTCGGCATCCAGATGTCGACGAACGGCGCGACGACGACGGTGACGATCAACGACGGCCTCTTCGAGGCCAACGGGCACATCTACCTGGGCAACGCGTCGAAAACGGGCACGGGCACGTTCACGCTGAACGGCGGCGAGGTGCGCTGCGACTACTTCCGCGTGGGAGGCCATGCCGCGGCGGGGCGTCAGGAGCTGTACCTGAACGGCGGCACGCTCTACTGCCGCCACCTCGATCACGTGGGTCTCGCGAACGCGACGGAGGAGGGTTCGGCGGCCGTGTATTTCCGCGGGAGCGTCATCAAGCCCGGCTACCGGCGCAATCCCGCGCAGGGCCTCACGTTCGGCGGCGCGGACGCCAAGAACCAATTCGAGGCCTACGTGGGCGCGGCGGGCGCGATCTTCGATTTCTCCGAGTGGGGGAAGAACGGCTTCGACTCCGGCATCCTCGAGATCCGCCTCAAGTTCCTGCACGATCCCGCGTGCGCAGGGGAGGACGGCGGCATCCTGCTGACGGGCGGCAACACGGTGATCGTCCGCGACACGTCGAGCGGCAGCACGTTCACGGGGCCGTTCCGCGTCGCGAACGGCTCCATCCTCGGCGTCGACAACGGCTGGACGGACCTTCTGACGAAGCGTTTCATCATCGAGGCGTCCTGCGGCCTGCGCGCCTCCGGCGGCGTGATGGCCTTCAAGGACATCACGTTCGGCACGGCGGGCGCCACGGAGCCCGTGACGTTCGACAGCGTGGCCGGCACGCAGAGCGCGGGCGTTTCCGCGTCCGAACACGTGGCCGTACTGTCGCCCGTCACCGTGTCGTTCCACCGCGGCGGCGGCTGCTGCAACTTGTACGGCATCCAGGACGGCACGTATCCCGTCCTCTACTACAAGCCCGACCAGGAGGCGAACGTGCCGCTCGAGATGTTCGTGGCGAACGCGCGGTTCCCCGAGAAGTCCTTCTCCTACGTGAAGGAGGACGTGTCCGGCGGCACGTACGACGGCTGGCGCGTGGTGAAGGTGACGATCGCGCCGACGGACGCGAACGCGGCCGTGTGGACGAGCGTGTCGGCGGGCGGCGACTGGAGCGAGGGCGCCAACTGGAACGGGGCGGTGCCGCCGGACGGCACGAACGCGCCGGCCTCCTTCCAGCCGGCGACGGCGGCGTCCGTGCCGGTGAACGTGGACGCCGCGCCGACGGTGGGGCAGATCAACCTGCGCGGCGCGGACGCCGCGGCGGGCTACTCGCTCGCGGGCGGCGCGATCAACTTCAACCACGTGGACTTCCGCGTGGCCCCCGGAATCTTCGCCGAGAGCGGCACGCACGTGGTCGCGAACGACCTCGTGACGGACGACGTCTACATCCGCTCGAACGAGACGGACGCGAACGGCGGCAACACGGGCGCGATCGGCATCTACCCGACGAACGGCGCGCGGGTGACGGTGACGGGCACGGTGACGACGGATCCGAAGCGTCCGCTGCGCGTGAACACGCCCGTGTCTGGCGGCGGCACGACCGTGTTCAAGGGCCGGATCGCGCAGGGCACGGGCGTGTGGGTGAACTCCGGCACGCTGGAGATGGACGACGTCTCGACGCTCGACGGCAAGACGCTCACGGTGGGCGCGGGCACGTTCCACTACACCGGCCCGACGGCGACGACCACGATGAAGCTGACGACGAACCCGAACAACAACAACAACCTCGCCTCCATCCTGCGCATCGACGGCGACCTGACCGTGGCCGGCCAGTTCAACACCGTGACCGGCGGCGTGATGAAGACGGGCCCCGGCCGGCTGACGATCTCCTCGTCCGGCGCGGCCACGACCACGATCGGACGGAGCGGACGCAACACGAGCTGGAACAACACGGGCGCGAACTGGTACTGGCCGTCCAACGGCGACTCGTCCACCAAGCAGGGCAGCGGCGCCCTCTGCATCGACGAGGGCGAGGTATGCCTCGCCGGACCGAACGCCCTGTTCCACCTCTCCAACACCGGCACGGGTCTCGACAGCTTCATCGGCGCGAACGACCGCGGCTGGGGCTACACCACGAACTACGCCGCGTTCACGATCCATTCCGGTACGGTGCGGGGCGGCTGGTTCTACCTCGGCCACACGTTCAACCGCGGGAAGGACGCCGGCGGACACCTGATTCCCACGTACTCCGTCTACAACCAGTACGGAGGAAACGCGACGTTCTCGGCATTCTGCTTCTGCTACGACCTCTCGGACTTCGACACGGCCTGCCAGGCAACGGCGAACCTCTATGACGGGACGCTGAACAATCTGGGTCCGATGCGCTTCGGACAGACGTACAACAAGACGGGCGTCAACCCGCCGCACGCCACGTTCAACGTGTACGGCGGCACGTACAACCATCTTGACATGTCCGGCACGAAGGGCACGCGCATGGGCTATCTCGGAAGTGCCGACAACGGGAAGCAGACGCTCAACCGCGCGTGCGACGCCACGCTCAACATGTACGGCGGGTTCTACAACGAGACGAACTACATCTACATGGGCTGCAACGGCAGCACGTCGCGCCTCAACCTCCACGGCGGCATCCTGAAGGCGGAGAAGATA